>NZ_ASSI01000150.1:0-55689 GCF_000466765.1 Burkholderia sp. AU4i
TGGGGCGTGATGCCCGGGCGCCCGCGCGCGGTGCGCATCGCCGCGCACGCCGTCTTCGCCGCACTCGCGATCGCGCTCAGCCTGCACCTGCTTCCCGGCTTCCACAATCCCCTCGTGATCGCCCCGACGCGCTTCACGCCGGATGCCGTCCCGTTCACGATGTACCTGAACCTCGACAAGCCGCTCGTCGGCCTGTGGCTGGTGTGGGTGCTGCCGTGGGTCGCCCCCGACGTCCCGCTGTCGCGCGCGCTGCGCACCGGCGCGGTGGCGGCCGTCGCCACGGCGGCCGCGTGCCTGGCCGGCGCGCTCGCGTTCGGCATGGTCGGCTGGGCGCCCAAGTGGCCGGCGTCGGGCTGGCTGTGGTTCGTCAATAACCTGCTGCTCGTGACGCTCGCCGAGGAAGCGCTGTTCCGCGGCTACGTGCAGGGCGGGTTGACGCGCGCGTTCGGTGCGTTCGCGTGGGGGCCCTGGGCCGCGCTGGCGATCGGCGCGGTGCTGTTCGGCGCCGCGCATGCGGCCGGCGGCTGGTCATGGATCGTGCTCGGCACGGTGGCCGGCGTCGGCTACGGCCTCGCATGGCGGCGCGGCGGACTGCTCGCGTCCGCGCTCGCGCATGCGGGGCTCAACGTCATCCACTTCGGACTGTTCACCTACCCGATGCTCGCCGCAGCGCGCTGACGGCCGCGCGGCACCGCCGCTCAGTTGAACCCGGCGATCGCGTGCGGCACGTACGGGCGTTCGAACGTGGCGATCTCGTCGTCGGTCAGTTTCAGTTCGAGCGCGGCCAGTGCGTCGTCCAGTTGCCGCGGCTTCGAAATACCGACGATCGGCGCGGTGACCCCGGCCTTCTGCGCGACCCACGCGAGTGCCACCTGCGCACGCGGCACGTTCCGTGCGGCCGCGATCGTCGCAACGGCGTCGACGACCGCCCTGTCCGACTCCGCCGTCGCGTCGTAAAGCCGCTGGCCGACCTCGTCGCTCTGCTGCCGCTCGGTCGACTCGTCCCAGTTACGCGTCAGGCGGCCACGCGCGAGCGGGCTCCATGGAATCACCGCGATCCCCTCGTCTGCGCACAGCGGCAGCATTTCGCGCTCTTCTTCCCGATACAGCAGGTTCAGGTGGTTCTGCATGCTGACGAAGCGGGTCCAGCCGTGCTGCTTCGACGTATGCAGCGCCTTCGCGAACTGCCACGCGAACATCGACGATGCGCCGATATAACGCGCCTTGCCGGCCTTCACGACGTCGTGCAGCGCCTCGAGCGTCTCCTCGATCGGCGTGCCGTAATCCCAGCGGTGAATCTGGTAGAGATCGACGTAATCGGTGCCGAGCCGCTTCAGGCTCTGGTCGATGTCGGTCATGATCGCCTTGCGCGACAACCCCGCGCCGTTCGGCCCCGGCCGCATCCGGTAGAACACCTTGGTCGCGATCACGATCTCGTCGCGTTTCGCGAAATCGCGCAGCGCGCGGCCGACGATCTCCTCCGACGTGCCGTCCGAATAGATGTTCGCGGTATCGAAGAAGTTGATGCCGGCTTCGACCGCCCGCTGGATGATCGGGCGGCTCTCCGCTTCCGGGAGCGTCCACGGGTGCGAGCCGCGTGACGGTTCGCCGAACGTCATGCAACCCAGCACCAGTCTGGACACTTCCAGCCCTGTCGATCCGAATTTCACGTATTCCATTGCACGCCTCGCGATTGAAGTTGAGCTGACGGCCGGATGCGCGCCGCGCATCCGCCGGACCGTCGCATGGTATCCCGGGCGGCAAAAAGACGTGCGGCGTCGCCGCGTCGGACGAAGGGGCGTTCGCCGGCGTGAGGTCGTGCGAGGCCGTGCGAGGTCGTGCGAGGCGCCGGCTTCGCGCGACGTGCGCTGCGGCGCGGGCCGCTTACTTGGCCTGGTCGGCGATCGGCTGCAGGAACGCGGAAAAGCCGGTCAGCATGATCTGCACGCCGATGCACAGCAGCAGGAACGCCGACACGCGCTTCGCGACCTTGGTGCCTTCGCTGCCGAGGTAGCGCGACAGCAGCGCGGAGCGGCTGTAGACCTGCCAGATCACGACCGCGACGAGTACGGACACGGCGATCGACACGATGCTCGACAGCATGAACTCCGACAGCTTGTGCGTTCGGTTCGCGTTCAGCGCGATCGCGGTCGCGATCGAGCCGGGGCCGACCGTCAGCGGCACGGTCAGCGGGAAGAACGCGCGCGTCATGATCGCGTTCGCGTCGATCGGCTTGACCGGCGTGTCGCCGCCGCCCGGCCCGTCGGGTTCGTTCAGCATCTGCCAGCCGGCCACGGCGACCGCGAAGCCGCCGCCGATCCGCAGCGCTTCCATCGAAATCCCGAAGAAATGCAGCACCGGCGTGCCGGCGAAAAACGCGACCAGCAGCACGATGAACGAGTTGAACGCGACCTTCCGGGCGAGCAGGTCCCGCTCGTGTTCGGTGAGCGCCTCGGTCCGTTCGAGAAACAGGAACGCGATGCCGATCGGGTTGATGATGCCGATCAGGCCGGTGAAGCCGAACAGGATCTCGGAGATAAGGCGGTTGACGATCATCGGATGAAGAATCGGTCGGGGCTGGGCCGGCGGGGCGCCGGGGGTCACGCATTGTAGAGCAAGCGCCCGCGGCGCAAAATGCGGGCTCGCCCGTTGCGCCGCCGATCGTCTCCGCTTGCGCTTATTCGGCGCCCGCCTCCCATGCCGGCGGCCGCTTCGCGAAAAACGCGGCGAAGCCTTCCTTCGCTTCCGGCGTCGCCCGCACGCGGGAGATCGTCTGCGCGGTGAACGCCGCGCGCTCGTCGGACGACGGATACTCGCCGATCGTGTCGAAGAAGCGCTTGATCTCCATCAGCGCGTTCGGGCCGTTCCGGCCGAGTTCGGCGAGCGTCCGGTCGAGTGCTTCGTCGAGCGACTCGAGCGGCACGGCCTGGTGGATCAGGCCGATCGCGACCGCCTCGCCGGCGGCGAGCTGCGTCGCGGTGAGCGCGAGCCGCCGCGCCTGGCGCTGGCCGACCGCCTCGACCAGATACGGCCCGATCACGGCCGGCAGGATCCCGAAGCGTGCCTCGCTGACCGAGAAACGCGCGTGATCGCTCGCAATCACGATGTCGCACGCCGCGCACAGGCCGACGCCGCCGCCGAACGCGTGACCTTGCACGCGCGCCACCGTCGGCTTCGGGCATTGCCGGATCGCGCGCATCATCGCGGCGAACCGCTCCGCATCGCGCAGGTTCGCGGCCGCGTCGTTCGCGCTCGCGCGCTGCATCCACTGCAGGTCGGCGCCCGCGCAGAACGCGCGGCCGTCCGAACGCAGCACGATCGCGCGCACGTCGTCGCTCGAGCCGAGCGTGGTGAACGCGGCGGTCAGTTCGGCGATCATCGTCTCGTCGAACGCGTTGAGCACGTCGCCGCGCTGCAACTCGACGGTTGCGATGCCGCGCGCATCGACCGTGACGGCCAGGGTCTTCAATCCATCCATCGAACAGGTTTCCTCGGGTAGAACGGCAAACATCGGAATTACGCGGCCTGGCGGCGGTCGATCACGCGCCGGGCCTTGCCGGTCGCGGTCGCGGGAATGCCGCCCGCCGCCAGCACCGTCACGCCGGTCGACACGCCGACCATCGTCTTGATCCGGTGCTGCAGCTCGCGCGCGAGCGCCGCGCGATCGCTTTCGGTGACGGACGCGGCCGCTTCGGAGCGCAGTTCGACCGCGAGGTCGAGCCGGTCCATGTGACCGTCGCGCGACAGCGTGATCTGGAACTGGCCCGACAGCTGCGGCAGCGCGACGACGATCTCCTCGATCTGGCTCGGGAACACGTTCACGCCGCGCACGATCAGCATGTCGTCGGAGCGGCCGGTGATCTTCGCGAGCCGGCGCATCGCGCGCGCGGTGGGCGGCAGCAGCGCGGTGAGGTCGCGCGTGCGGTAGCGGATCACCGGCATCGCTTCCTTCGTCAGCGACGTGAACACGAGCTCGCCCTGGCTGCCGTCGGGCAGCACTTCGCCCGTGACGGGATCGATGATCTCCGGATAGAAATGGTCTTCCCAGATCACCGGGCCGTCCTTCGTCTCGACGCATTCGCACGCGACGCCCGGCCCCATCACTTCCGACAGCCCGTAGATGTCCAGCGCGTCGATGCCCACGCGCGTCTCCACTTCCTCGCGCAGCGCCTGCGTCCACGGCTCGGCACCGAAGATGCCGATCTTCAGCGACGACTCGGCCGGGTCCATCCCCTGCCGCACCATCTCGTCGATCAGGTTCAGCATGTACGACGGCGTGACGAGGATGATCTTCGGCTCGAAATCGCGGATCAGTTGCACCTGCTTCTCGGTCTGCCCGCCCGACATCGGCACGACCATGCAGCCGAGCCGCTCCGCGCCGTAGTGAATCCCGAGGCCGCCCGTGAAGAGGCCGTAGCCGAACGCGTTGTGCAGCGTGTCGCCCGGGCGGCCGCCGGCCGCGCGGATCGAGCGCGCGGTCACGTTCGCCCAGGTATCGATGTCGCGCGCGGTGTAGCCGACCACCGTCGGCTTGCCCGTCGTGCCGCTGGACGCGTGCACCCGCACGACCTGCTCGCGCGGCACCGCGAACAGCCCGAACGGATAGTTGTCGCGCAAATCGTTCTTGGTCGAGAACGGGAACTTCGCGAGATCGGCGAGCGACTTCAGGTCGTCCGGATGCACGCCCGCCGCATTGAACGTGCGGCGATAGTGCGGGACGTTGTCGTACGCGTGGCGCAACGACCACTTCATGCGCTCGAGCTGCAGTGCCTGCAGTTCGTCGCGGCTGGCGGTCTCGATCGGCTCGAGGACGGCGGCGGGATGCGTCGGGTGGGTCATCGGGGTGCTCCTCCAATGGAGTGATGTCGTTATCGTGTTCGAGGTGACGAAGCCGGCGTTACGACCGGAACGTGCGGCCGGCCGCATGCAGTGCGGCGATGCGCGGCGACACGCGATAGCGGTCCTCGCCGTAGCTCGCCGCGAGGTTCGACAGCACGCGAAACACGCGGCCGATGCCGATCGCATCGGCCCACGCGAGCGGGCCGCACGGGTAGTTCACGCCCTTCTCCATCGCGAGATCGAGATCGGCGGCCGAGCACACGCCCTGGTTCACCGCGTCGGCCGCCTCGTTCGCGAGCATCGCGACGGTGCGCATCGCGACCATGCCCGGCACGTCCGCGACGCCGACGACGCGAAAACCCGCCTGCTGGAACAGGCCGACCGCATCCGCATAGGCCGCGTCGCTGCACTGGAGCGCACGCGTCAGCGCGACGAGCCCGGCCTGCGTGTAATCGCGCGCGAGGTCGACCAGCACGAGATCGGCCACACCCGTCTGCGCGGCGCGCGCGGTCGCGGTGCGGCCGTCGGTCAGCGCGATCGATGCACGGCCGGCCGTCGCGAGCAGGTCGTCGGCATGCGTGCCGGCCTGCCGGGCGCCCGCGATGCGTGCGGTGAAGCGCGTATGCAGCGCGGCGGCCGGGCCGTCCTGCGCATACAGCGCGACGTCGGCCGGCGCGTCGCGCGGGGCTTCGAGATCGGGCGCGGGCGGCGTCGCGCCGTCCGCATACGAGTAGAAACCGCGCCCCGACTTGCGCCCGAGGAAACCCGCGTTCACGAGTTCCTGCTGGATCAGCGACGGCGTGTAGCGCGGGTCGTTGAAGTACGCGCGGAACACCGATTCGGTCACCGCGAAGTTCACGTCGTGGCCGATCAGGTCCATCAGCTCGAACGGCCCCATCCGGAAGCCGCCGGCCTCGCGCATCACCGCGTCGATCGACGCCGGCGCACCACCCTGTTCGTTCAGCACGCGCAGCGCCTCCGCGTAATACGGCCGTGCGACGCGGTTCACGATGAAGCCCGGCGTCGATTTGGCCATCACGGGCTGCTTGCCCCACGCGGCGGCGGTCGCAACCAGCACCTGTGCGACTTCGGGCGCGGTCGCGAGCCCGCTGACCACCTCGACGAGCGCCATCAACGGCGCCGGGTTGAAGAAATGCAGGCCGGCGACGCGCTGCGGCGCGCGCAGCCCGGCCGCGATCGACGTGATCGAGATCGACGACGTGTTGGTCGCCAGCAGGCACGCGTCGTCGACATGGCGCTCGAGCGTCGCGAAGATCTCGCGCTTCACGTCGAGCCGCTCGGCGGCCGCTTCGACGATCAGCGCGGCCCCTGCGAAATCGGCCAGCGCACGCACCGCGCGGAGCCGGCTGCCGGCCGCATCGGCCTGGGCCGGTTCGAGCCGCCCCTTCTCCGCGAGCCGCGCGAACTGCGCGCGGATGCCGGCCAGTGCCTTGTCGCAAGCGGCTTCGTTCAGGTCGTACAGCAGCACCGTATGGCCGGCCGCCGCCGCGACCTGCGCAATGCCCGCGCCCATCGCGCCGGCACCGATCACGCCGACGACGGCCGACGGCGCCAGCGCGCCCGAGTTCACCGAATGTGCAGAAGAAACAGCCATCGCTTGCGATCCGTCATGAAGTGGAAGTGCGAGCGATTATAAACCGACCGGTCGGTAGATTTATGTCAGGGCGTGCCCGAATTTGTCGTGCAAGAGACCGTTACGGAAACTGCAAAGACAAAAAATTCGAACGATCGGGGCACTTTTTGTAAACCGAAAGGTCAATGAAAGCACTCGAATATGAGATAGTGACCCCCGAACGCCTGATAAAATTCGGCAAACCGCCGGATTTCAGGGGGAAACCGCGTGTCACGCCGCCACCGCCGTCCATCGCCGGCCGCCCTTCCGGGGTCGGAACCGAGCCTCCGGCACGCGCGTCGTCTCACGCGCCCGCCTCGCGGTTTGCGACGGGCGCTTCGAATCGTTTCATCCCGCGACGGGCTCCGGCCCGCCCGCGCCCCTCGCTGCCGCGCGGCAGCGAACCCAGGGCAGCACCGTTGCGTGCTGCCGCCCTTCGGTTTCATCACCCTCGTTCGGCGGATAGTACGGCCGGGCTTCGTCAACCCGTGACGGCGCGTCGCGCGTCGCCACTCGCATAAGGAAACCCTCCATGCCGCTCTCGTCCAACCAGCTCCCGCGCTGGACCCTCGTGGCCCCGCTTGCCGCATGGCTGGTCCTCGCGCTGTCGCGCGTCGTGCCGGCCGAAGGCCTCGTCATCGCGGTGTTCGCCGCCGCACTCGCCGGCGCCGTGTTCGCCGCCGTCCACCATGCCGAAGTCGTCGCCCATCGGGTCGGCGAACCGTTCGGCACGCTCGTGCTCGCGGTCGCCGTGACCGTCATCGAAGTCGCGCTGATCGTGTCGGTGATGCTCGGCGCCGGCCCCGAGAAATCGGGCCTCGCACGCGACACCGTGTTCGCCGCCGTGATGATCATCTGCAACGGTATCGTCGGCATCTGCCTGCTGGTCGGCGCGTGGAAGCACGGCGAGCAGGACTTCCAGGGACGCGGCGCGAGCAAGGCGCTCGCGGTGCTGGCTTCCCTGTCCGTGCTGTCGCTCGTGATGCCGAACTACCTGAACGCCGCACCGGGCCCGTTCTTTTCGAAATCGCAGCTCGCGTTCGCCGGCGTGTCGTCGCTCGTGCTGTACGGCGCATTCGTGTTCGTGCAGACCGTGCGTCACCGCGACTACTTCCTCACCGCGCACGACAGCGCGAACGAATCGGTGCACGCGGCGCCGCCGAGCAGCCGCACCGCGCTGATCAGCCTGCTGCTGCTGTTCGCGAGCCTCGTCGCGGTCGTGCTGCTCGCGAAGCTGCTGTCGCCGGCCGTCGAGCATGCCGTATTGCGGCTCGGTGCGCCCGAAGCCGCCGTCGGTATCGTGATCGCCGCGCTCGTGCTGCTGCCGGAAGGGCTCGCGGCCGTCACCGCCGCACGCGCGAATCGCCTGCAGACCAGCATGAACCTTGCGCTCGGGTCTGCGCTCGCGAGTATCGGGCTCACGATCCCGACCGTCGCGGCCGTGTTCATCTGGGTCGGCCAGCCGCTCACGCTCGGCATCGGCCCGATGGAAACCGTGCTGCTGGCACTGACGCTGCTCGTCAGCACGCTGACGCTCAGCCAGGGCCGCACGACGGTGCTGCACGGCGTCGTGCACCTGTCGCTGTTCGCCGCGTACCTGTTCCTGTCGATCACCCACTGACGCCCGCCTGCGCGCGGCCCGGCGAATCACCTCCGCCGGGCCGCGCGCCGTCCTTCACGTCCCATCCTTTCGCTCACTTCACGCCGCCGTCAGCGCACCGGAATCACCAGATGCTGGCCCGCCAGGATCAGGTTCGGATTCGCGAGGTTGTTGCGGCGTTGAATCTCGCGATAGCGCTGGCCGCTGCCAAGCTTGGTCGCCGCGATCATGTTCAGCGTGTCGCCCGCCTTCACCACGTACGTGTGTTCGCCTGACGCGGCCGCGGTCGTCACCGCCTGGTCGCTGACGAAGTACTTGCGCAGCAGCTCGAGATACTGCGGCGACTGCTTGAGCTTCGCGATCGCGGCGTTCAGGTAGATCAGCAGATCCTGGTCATCCGCGCGCACGCCGATCTTGTACGCGATGTTCGAGCCGTCGAGCTTGGTCACCGCGAACTTCAGGTCGGTGCCCTTGATCGAGCTGACCGCGAACGGATAGTCGTAGATGAACGCATCGACCGCATGGCCGTCGATGCTCTTCGCGATGAACGCCGGATCGGAATCGTCGACTTCGACGAACTTCACGTTCGGGTACTGGCGCGTGACGAACGCACGCACGTCCGGGTCGCCCTTCAGGATGCCGACCGTCTTGCCCGTGAGATCGTCGGTCGAGCGGATCGCGGAGCCTTGCCGCACGATCAGCGAATAGCCGAAATCGTCGACGTACGGCACCGAATAGACGACGCCTGCCGGCGTGTTATCCGGGAACGTCAGCCCGTCCATCGCCACGTCGACCACGTGGTTCCCCTTCGCGTCGGTATCGAGCAGTTGCTTCGGCACGCCGGGGTACGTGTCGACCTCGTGACGCGTATCGACGACGACCGGCTTGCCGCCGTGCGAGAACGACGGGTCCGCGAACAGCAGCCGCGCGAACTCGACGTTGAAGCCGTGCGGCGAGCCCTTGTCCTCGCCGAAGAACGGTTCGCTCGGGTTCTGCACCGAGATCCGCACGATGCCGTTTTCGGCGATCGATTTCAGCGTGCTGGCCTGCGGCGTGAAGGCGGCCGGCAGCACGCTGGCCGACGGCGGCGTCTGCGCCGACTGGCCGCTGTCGCCGTTTTGCGCGGATGTCGAGGCCGGGGCCGCATCATGCGCGGGAATCAGCGTCGACAGGCCGCCCTGATGAACGATCCATACGCCGACGAGCACTACCAGAAACGCGATGGCGCCAAGCAGTTTTTTCATGATTGCGTGCCTGCAGGAAGTTATTGTTGTTTCGACGGCAGCTGCGCGGGGTTCGCCGCGTCGAGCCCGGGCGCGTGCGGTGCGTTCGCCACCGCCTGCTGCTGCGCCTGCTTGACCTCGGGGTTATCCATCAGCGACGTCTCCATTTCGGAGAACGCCTTGTTGACCGAGCGCATCACCGAATCGACGGCCACATCGGTCTTGATCTGCTCGAACGTGTCGGACGCCTGCCGGCCCGCGAGCTTGTTCATCTGCTGCGCGGCCTGCGACATGTCCCACATCGCCTTCGCGCGGTCGATCGCCGACGCGAAGTTCTTCAGCTCGGCCTGAACCTGCTTGTAGCGCCCCTCGCGGAACGAGAGCAGTTGCTTCATCGTGTCGAGCTGCTGCCTGAAGCGCGGCGCGTCGTCCGGATACTGCTTCTCGAACAGTTCCGTCTTGTTCTCGAAGTTCTTCACCTCGGTACGGAACGCGGTGATGCTGTCCGCGAATTTCTGTGCCGCCTGGCGCTTTTCCGCGAGCTGGTTGATCAGCGTCTCGATCGGGTTCGCCTGCGCCTCCTCGACGATCATCTTCACCTTCTGGTTCGCGAACTTCATCGCGACGACCGGCGCCAAGTAGATCGCGCCGAGACCGATCACGCCCGCCGTGACCAGCGCGATCACCCCCTTCAGGATGAACAGCGCGGCCGGTGCCGCGATCGCGACGCCGGCGATGATGATCGCCCACTTGACCAGCTTGACCTTGCTACTCCCCGAACTGCCGTTTGCTTCTTCATTCGAAAGCTGCGACATGAGTTTTTCTCCTTGAACCTCGAACCGAACTGCTTGCGTGTGCTCTTTCAAGCTCAATCGAAATGCTTCGGACTTCGGTGCCGCCGGGCAGCCAGGCAAAACCGGCGGCGCAATACAAGGACGGGCGCGACGGGCGTCACGAGACGCCGGTGTAGGCGCCGTTCAGGATGCGGTCATGAAGGATGGCGGACGGTGCCGCGATGCGGCGCGCCGGACGGGCGCCGTTCGTCGTCGCGGCTCGCGCGCGAACGGGAAAGCCTACCGAGGCACGGTACGAAACGGGATGACGGATACGTGACGCGACGGGCGTCGGGAGAAGCGTGGTTCCGGCGGGCCGACAGACGCGGGGCCGGTATTCCGGTACGAGTGCGTAAAGGCTCATCGTTGTTCTTCTGCGTATCGCGGGTGCAGGAACCGCGCGGCCGGCGCGTCCCGCTCCACATGCACGAGCGTATCCTGCGCCGACCGGCATGCAGCGTCAAGCAGTTGTCGCAGTGCAGCGAAGCGCTGCGTTCCTCCGCTGGAACACCGGCAGCGAAACGGCTTTCAGTACGGTAAGGATTCGCAGGACTGCGACCCGTCGTGCTCGGTCAGGATTGCTTGTCATCGCATGCGCCCCCCTTCCGGACTGAAAGCTTGTCACATCGCCGGGCGGATGCCCCGGCGCATCACGTCGCCGCGCCGCCCCGCTCCTGCGCGAGAAACCGCTCGACCATCGCATTGAACACCGGCAACGCAGGATTGTCGTTGTCCGTGCGCCATGCGAGATACAGCTCGGCCGCCACGTCGGTGCCCGCCAGCGGCCGGAACACCACGCCGTCGACATGCAGTTCGCGCGCCGACGCCGGTACGAGTGCGGCGCCCAGGCCCGCGCGCACGAGGCCCAGGATCGTATGTGTCTGCCCGACGTAATGCAGGTAGTTCGGCAGCCGCCCCGCGTTCGCGAACAGGCCCGAGATCAGGTCGTGGAAGTATTTCCCCTCGTTCGGCGAATACGCGATGAACGGCTGCCGGTCGAGATCGTCGGGGCCGATGCGCTCGCACGCGGCGAGCGGCGCCCCCTCCGCGACCGCGACCAGCATCGGTTCGCGCTGCACGAGCCGGTATTCGAGCGGCTGGCGGGCAGCCCGCTGGCGCACGAAGCCCGCGTCGAGCATCCGCGACGCCAGCGCATCGATCTGTACGGTCGACACCATCTCGCGCAATTCGACGTCGACGTCCGGCAGCGCGTGCGCGGCATGCGCCAGCAGCATCGGGATCATCCGGTACGCGCTGACCGCCGTGAAGCCGAGCGTGATGCGGCCGGCGCCGCCATGCGCGACGCGCTGCGCGGCCTGCTCGGCCCGTGCGGAGAATTCGAGAATGTGCCGCGCGTCGCGCAGGAACCGCTCGCCGGCCGCGGTCAGGCTGACCTGCCGGCTGCTGCGTTCGAGCAGCGCGATGCCGAGCGCATGCTCGAGCAGCTGGATCTGCCGGCTGAGCGGCGGCTGGGTCATGAAGAGCCGCCGGGCCGCGCGACCGAAATGCAGCTCCTCGGCGACCGCGACGAAGCAGCGAAGCTGGTGCAGTTCAATCATGCAATTCTTGAATCGATCGATCGTCTCTGGACGTTAGACCGATATCGATACGATTTCCATACTCGATTGCACCCGATGCACGGCCGGGGCCGCGCAGGACGTCAGGCGCGCTTGCGGCCGCCCGGCGACTGTTCGGTGGTCAGCCGGTCGAGTTCGCGCAGGTCGTCCTCCAGCGCGGGCGTGAGCGTCGTGCGCAGGTGGTCGAGGAACGTGCGGATCTTCGCGTCGAGATAACGGCGCGTCGCGTAGACGGCATACACGCTCACCGTCTGCAGCCGATAATCGGGCAACACGCGGATCAGCCGCCCTTCGCGGATGTCGTCGAGCACCGTATACAGCGCGACGCACGCGATCCCGCGCCCGGCGCGCACCGCGACACACAGCGCGTCCGGCACGTTGACCTGGAATGGCGCGGGCTGCAGCTCGTAGACGGCCTCCTCGCCATCGTTGCGCTCGAGCCGCCATTCGCCGGCCGGCGATGCGGGCGTGTCGAGGCGCAGGCACACGTGGTTCGGCAATTCGTCGGGCGACTGCGGCGTGCCGTGGCGCGCCAGGTATTCGCGCGACGCGACGAGCACGCTGCAGCTCGTGCCGCAGGTCTGCGCGACGTAGCCCGAATCGGGCAGTTGCGACGCCGTCACGATCGAGACGTCATAACCCTCCTCGACGAGATTCGGCATCCGCTGCGCGAGCGTCAGCTCGACCGACACATCGGGGTTGTCCTCCTGGTAGCGGACGATCGACGACACGACATGACTCTGCCCGAGCCCCGTCATCGCGTGGATGCGCATCTTGCCGCTCGGCCGCAGCAGCGCGTTGCGCGCCTCGGCATTCGCGTAGTCGATTTCCGCGAGGATCGATTTCGCGCGCTCGAAATAGCGTTCGCCGCTTTCGGTAAGGCCGAGGTGGCGCGTCGTGCGATGCAGCAGGCGCGTCTGTACGTGCGCTTCGAGGTTCGAAACCGCGCGCGACACCTGCGCGGTGGTCGCGTCGATTTCCTTCGCGACCGCAGTAAAACTGCCGGCTTCGACAACGCGCACGAACAGGCGCATGTTTTCGAGCATGTCCATTGAATTGGCTTGGGGAGAGTCAGTGGGGAGGCGTCGGCTGCGCTCGCGTCAGGTGAGGAACGGAACGCAGCCGCGAACCACGTCGAATCGATCACCGTGCCGGGAGAAAGGCGGGAGAGCGGGCATCGCGTACGTGGTTCTGGCATGAAGGGGGGATTCAGTGGCCCGAATTGTACGCCGCTACAGACAAATTTGCGCTATTGCCAGGACCACAACCTTTCATCGGATGAAAGGTTTTTGCAAGACACGCATGTCACGCACATGCAACGTCTTGATGCGGCGCGACAATTTATATCACAACGAGATATAATTCGCGGCTCGTCGCTGCGCGCGCCCGCGCTGTCATCTTTACCGCTTACCGTCCATGTCGTCAGGCTCACCTCCGTCGCGCCGCACGTTGCGGCAATGGCTGCACAGCTTCATTCCCCATCCGATGTCGCTGGGCTGGCGCGAGCGCCTGCGTTCGTGCATGGGCGCGCTCGTCGGCATCGCGACAGTCGGCGTGACCATGCGCGTGCTGCCTGGCGTACCGGGCCTCGTGCCGCTGCTCGTCGCGCCGATGGGCGCGTCGGCCGTGCTGCTGTTCGCGGTGCCGGCGAGTCCGCTCGCGCAGCCGTGGTCGATCATCGGCGGCAATCTCGTCGCGGCGACGGTCGGTGTCGCCTGCGCGCAATGGATCGCCGATCCGATCACGGCCGCCGCGGTCGCGATCGCGTGCGCGATCGGCGGCATGTTCGCGCTGCGCTGCGTGCACCCGCCGTCGGGCGCCGTCGCGCTCACGGCCGTGGTCGGCGGCCCTGCGATCCATTCGCTCGGGTTCCGCTTCGTGCTGGAGCCGATCGCGCTGCAATCGGCCATCCTGCTGTCCGCCGCACTCGCCTATCACACGCTGACCGGGCACCGCTACCCGCACGGCGGCATGCGCCCCGAAGCGAAACCGCAGGCGGGCGGCGCCACTCCGGCGCGCGGCCGCTTCACACGCGGCGACCTCGACGCGGTGCTCAAGCGCCGCGGCGAATGGCTCGACGTCGATCCGGACGACCTGGAAGCACTGCTGCGCGAAACCGAGATGCAGGCCTACTCACGCACGTTCGGCCAGCTCTCGTGCGCCGACCTGATGACGAAGAACGCGATCGAAGTCGCGCCGTCGACATCGGTAATGGCCGCGCTCACGCTGCTCGACCGCCATCGCGTGAAGGCGCTGCCCGTCGTCGACGGCGAAGGCCGCCTGACCGGCATCGTCACGCGCGCCGACCTGACGCGCCAGCCGCGCCGCCCGACCCCGCTGTGGCAACGCCTGTCCGCGTGGCTGCCGCAATCGTTCGGCGGCCAGCCGGCGAGCGTCGCCTCCGTGATGACCCGAGACGTCGCGTGCGTGCCGCAAACGATGCCGATCACCGCGCTCGTCCCGCTGTTGACGCATTCGGGCCACCACCACATTCCGGTCGTCGATGAATCGCACCGGCTCGTCGGGATCATTACCCAGACGGATCTCGTCACGGGCCTCTATCGGCAGACGCAAATGCTCGATGCCGCCTGACGTATGCCGCGCACGTAACGCCATGTAGCGGCCGGTGCAACGCGGAGCGCATCCTGTCCGCACGAATTCGGCCATTTATATCATGTTGTGATATATTCAACGTCACCGTAACCGACTGCCCGACCGACCTCGATGAACGATACCCGACGCGCGCTGACGAAAAGCGATTTCCAGCAACTGTCCGAGTTCCGCTACCAGATGCGCCGCTTCGAGCGCTTCTCCGAGCGCGCCGCGCAAAGCGAGGGCGTGACGCCGCTGCAATACCTGCTGTTGCTGCACATCAAGGGCTACCCGCATCGCGAATGGGCGACCATCGGCGAACTCGCGGAACGCCTGCAGGCGCAGCATCACGGAGTCGTCGCGCTGGTCACGCGCTGCGAAGCGCTCGGCCTCGTGAAGCGCAAGACCAGCGAAGCGGATCGCCGGCAGGTCGAGGTTCACCTCGAGCCGGCCGGCGAGACGCTGCTCGCCCGCCTCGCGGCCATGCATCGCGCCGAGCTGAAGTCGCTCAAGGGCGCGTTCCAGGTTCCGCAGATCGATTTCTGACCCTTTCCTTTTCCACGCCGATGAACGCCCCACACAAACGCGATTTCTCGACCAACGAACGCCTGCCCAGGATCGCGTTGCTCGCCGCCGGGATCGGCCTGCTCAGCACGCTTGCCGCGTTCGTGCTGTTGAGCCTGATCCATCTGTTCACGAACCTGTTCTTCTTCCAGCAGTTCTCGTTCGTCGACCGCTCGCCCGCGAACAACACGCTGGGCGCGTGGGTGATCGTGGTGCCGGTGATCGGCGGGCTGATCGTGGGGTTGATGGCGCGCTTCGGTTCGGAAAAGATCCGCGGCCACGGCATTCCGGAAGCGATCGAGGCGATCCTGTTCGGCAAGAGCCGCATGTCGCCGAAGGTCGCGATCCTCAAGCCGCTGTCGTCCGGCGTCGTGATCGGCAGCGGCGGCCCGTTCGGCGCCGAAGGCCCGATCATCATGACGGGCGGCGCACTCGGCTCGCTGATCGCGCAGTGCGTGCACGTGACCGCCGCCGAGCGCAAGACGCTGCTCGTCGCCGGCGCGGCCGCCGGCATGACGGCCGTGTTCGGCACGCCGGTCGCCGCCGTGCTGCTCGCGGTCGAACTGCTGCTGTTCGAATGGCGTCCGCGCAGTTTCCTGCCGGTCGCCCTGGCATGCGCGGTGGCGGGTTTCGCCCGCGCCGTGTTCTTCGGCGTCGATCCGCTGTTTCCGCTGACGACGGCCGCGCCGACACCCGTCGCGCTGCTGTCGTGCATCGTCGCGGGCCTGCTGTCGGGCCTGCTCGCATGCGGGCTGTCGGCCGCGCTGTACCGCGTCGAGGACACCTTCGCGAAGCTGCCGGTGCACTGGATGTGGTGGCCCGCGCTCGGCGCGATCGTGATCGGCATCGGCGGCTGGCTCGAGCCGCGCGCGCTCGGCGTCGGCTACGACGTGATCGGCGACCTGCTGCACCAGCACATCGCCTTGAAGATCGCGCTCGCGCTGCTGATCGTGAAAGCCGTGATGTGGGTGATCGCGCTCGGCTCGGGCACGTCGGGCGGCGTGCTCGCTCCGCTGCTGATGCTCGGCGCCGGCCTCGGCACCGTGCTGTCGCCGATGCTGCCGGGCGGCGACCCGACACTGTGGCCGCTCGTGTGCATGGCCGCGACCCTCGGCGCGACGCTCGGCGCCCCGCTCACCGCGATCGTGTTCGCGTTCGGCCTCACGCATGACGCGAACGCGCTGCTGCCGCTGCTCGCGGCGACGCTCGTCGCGCACGGCTTCGCGACCATCGTGATGAAACGCTCGATCATGACGGAAAAGATCGCACGCCGCGGCTATCACATCTATCGCGAATACGGCGTCGATCCGCTCGAACGGCACGACATCGGCGAAGTGATGACGTCCGCCGACCTGCTCGTCACGATCGACGGTGCGGCGACGCTCGATGCCGTCGAGTCGCGGTACTTCGGCGCGAAGCAGACGCACCGTGCGTACCCGGTCGTGCAGAACGGGCGCCTGCTCGGTCTCGTCGATCGTGCGACGCTCGATGCGCAGCGCGCGCAGGCCGCAGCCGACACGCCGATCTCGCGCGCGTTCGCCGATCGTGCGCCTGCGATTGCCCAAGCGCACGAAACGTGCCGCGTCGTCGCGTCGCGACTCGCGATGCTCGGGCTCGAGCGCCTGCCCGTCGTCGCCGACGAGCAATCGATGCGCATCACGGGCATCGTGTCGCGCAGCGACCTCATCAAGCCCGCGTTGCAGCACTTCGACGACGAACAGAAGCGCGAGCGCTTCCGCCCGATCGTCCCGGCCAACCTGCGCGACATCGGTACGCGCAAGGCCGGCTGACCCACTGCACTGCGCGGCACCCTCGCCGCGCACGCGCCGCTCGCGTCACCTCTGCGCACGACGCGGCACGCCCGTCGCGTGCCGCCTCGCATTCCGTCGCTTCCCCTGTTTAAAGTTGGTTAACAATTCGACGGCCGAAAGTTTGTCATCATGGTGCTCATGCGACGGGGCCAACCATCAGCCATTCCACTGCGCACAATCAAATAAAGAGTTGCGGCACGGCATGCACACGCATGCCGCTCGCCGCGGCCATCCCTTCACCACACGACCGGGCAGCGCGCCGACCACGCCGCGCATGACGTCGAGCCGCACACGATGCATGCCGTGCCGCAGCAAAGTGCACAGCATCGGAGTCGCCATTTGGCAAGCGCGTTAACAACTTGTTTCGGAATAGCCGGAACCGTGCTTGTTCGATGCGATCTCACTTGCACGCAGTCCTGCTGCGCATCCCACTCAATCAATCACGACTCGAGGGAGATAACGTGAACGCGAAATACTTACCGCTCATCGCATTGACCGTGGCATTTTCTGCTCATGCAGCCGATTCTGCCCTCCAAAACGTGGGACAAAGCCAGAAGCCCGCCGACCAGGTCGCGCAATGCATCGCCAAGACCTGGGCCGACAAGTCGCAGCAACAAGTGACGTCGCAGTATGAACTCGCGAACGGCCTCGCCATGGCCGTGTATGCGCCGGGCCAGCAGCCGCCGAACGGCGCCGCGGCCGTCGTGCGCCCGGCCAACGCCGCGAATGCAAAGACGTGGGTCGGTTTCCGCGGCGGCGACGCATCGTCGGCCGGCGACATCAACGCCTGCCTGTAAGAGAACAGGCGCTCCGGATGGCCTTGCGCCATCCGCTTGTGACGAGCCCCGCTTCGGCGGGGCTTTTCTTTTGCTGCGCGCGTCTTACAGGTAGCTGCAGACGTAATCGAGCGTCTCGAGCACTTCGATGTCGAAGCGGCTCTTGCCCGGCACCGAGAACGATTCGCCGGCGCCGTAGGTCTGCCATTCGCTGCTGCCGTCGAGCTTCACGCGGCACTTGCCGGCCTGCACTTCCATCAATTCGGGCGCATCGGTGCCGAAGTTGAGCGCGCACGGCAGGATCACGCCGAGCGTCTTGCGCGTGCCGTCCGGGAAGAGCACGGTATGCGACACGCACTTGCCGTCGAAATAGACGTTCGCGCGCTTGACGATCGATACGTTGTCGAATTGGGTTGCACTGGTCATGAAATGCCTCTGCTTGCTGGATGCCGGATGGCGATGTTGTTGGAGGCCGGCCGGAGCGGCGGGCCGGCCGCTATGATACCGGCTCGCGCGGCGGGCGCCGCGATGACGTGCGCGCCGCGCAAGCCACGTGCCTGCCGGGCGACCGCAACGCCGCACGCCAGATCGTCAGGATAACGACACATGACGGTCGCTGGCTGCCGGTGCAGGTTCACAGCAGCCCCTTGCGCCTCGCGGAATCGCGCAGGCAATCGAGCAGCATGGCCGCTGCCGGCGTCAGCGGGCTGTCGCGACGCGTGATGACCTGCACCGATACGGCCGGCAACCGCTCGCGGATCGGCAGGACCGCGAACTGGTCGCGCGCCCACTCGCCCTGCAGCAGCTGCTCGGGCATCGAGGCAATCAGGTCGCAGCCCATCATCAGGCTGCGCGCGAGCCCGAAGCTCGGGCATTCGACGACGCGCGCCGGCACCGGCAACCCGTAGGCGACGAACGAATTGAACAGCACCTGCGTCGAGCTTTCGGGCGACGGATTCATCAGCCAGTCGGCTTCGACGAGATCGGCGAGCGACGTGGCCGATGCGAGCGGATGCCCCTTGCGCGCAACGATCAGCGAACGGCTCGAATACAGTTCGGCGTGATCGAACTCGGCGGCCAGCAGTTCGGGCACGACGACGGCCACCGCGAAATCCAGCGAGCCGTCGTGCAGCCGCGGCAGCGCGACGCCCGGAAACCCTTCGACGATACTGACGCGCGCCACCGGAAAACGCCGCCGGAACGCGCGAAACGCATCGGGCAGGATCGTCACCGCGGCGGCCGGCGTGACCGCCGCCGCGACGGAGCCCGTCATCGCCCCCTGCGCCTGCTCGATGTCGTCGCGGGCGCGCTGCATTTCGGCTACGATCAGCCGCGCACGCACCTGCAACTGCTGGCCGAACGCGGTGAGCTGGACGCCGCGCGCGGTGCGCACGACGAGCGACACGCCGAGCGCGATCTCCAGTTCCTTGACCGCCTTCGTCAATGCCGCCGGCGACACGTTCAGGCGCCGCGCGGCCGCGCGAATGCTCCCCTCTTCCGCGACGGTGACGAACGCTTTCAGCTGATGGTATTTCATGGCGGCGACGCGTGATCCGTGGAAACCCTGTGCTGCACGGCACACACCGGCTCAGGGTATTCCCGAGCGGCAACCGGTGGTGAGCACCAAAGCAATTTATCAGCTTCTGGTACGCAAAAGAAATTTATATGCTTGCTCGTCATATGTGCGTCAAACGCCCCAGCCGCCCCACAGGAGAGACCATGCTGCAAGCCGTGAACCCCGTCATCCCCGGTATCGCCGCGATCGCGCCCGAGCTGGTCGAGGTGCGCCACCGCATCCACGCTCACCCCGAACTCGCATTCGAGGAAACGCTCACGAGCGACCTCGTCGCCGAGCTGCTCGCCGGCTGGGGTTACGACGTGCATCGCGGCATCGGCAAGACGGGCGTGGTCGGCGTGCTGCGCGAAGGGCAAGGCACACGCACGGTCGGGCTGCGTGCCGACATGGATGCACTGCCGCTCGCGGAAGCCACCGGCCTGCCGTACGCGAGCCGCCATGCGAACAAGATGCATGCGTGCGGCCACGACGGCCACACCGCGATGCTGCTGTGCGCGGCGCGCCACCTCGCGGCAACGCGCCAGTTCTCCGGCACGCTGAACCTGATCTTCCAGCCGGCCGAGGAAAACTTCGGCGGCGCGAAGGCGATGATGGACGATGGCCTGTTCGACCGTTTCCCGTGCGACGCGATCTTCGCGATCCACAACATGCCGGGCCGCGCGGCCGGCGACATGGCCTTCCGCACCGGCGCCGCGATGGCATCGGCCGACCGCGTGACGATCACGCTGCGCGGTGTCGGCGGGCACGGCGCGATGCCGCATTTCGCGCGCGATCCGATGTCGGCCGCGGGCAGCATCATGGTCGCGCTGCAGACGATCGTCGCGCGCGAGGTCGATGCGCAGCATGCGGCCGTGATCACGGTCGGCAGCGTGCAGGCCGGCGAGACCTTCAACATCATTCCCGAAACCGTCGTGATGAAGCTGTCGGTGCGCGCGCTGAACGCCGACGTGCGCGCGCTGCTCGCGCGCCGCATCGAAGCGCTCGCGAAAGGCCAGGCGGAAAGCTTCGGCGTCACGGCGGAAGTCGACTACGACTACGGCTACCCGGTGCTCGTCAATCACGCGGAGCCGACTGCATTCGCGGCCGACATCGCGCGCCGGATGCTCGGCGCCGAGCGTGTCGAAACCGACGCCGCGCCGCTGATGGGCAGCGAGGATTTCGCGTTCATGCTCGAAGCGCGCCCCGGCTGCTACGCATTCATCGGCAACGGGATCGGCAGCAAGGGCGGCTGCATGGTGCACAACCCCGGCTACGACTTCAACGACGACATCCTCGCGATCGGCGCGAGCTACTGGGTTCGCATCGCCGAAGCCTGGCTCGCGGCCTGACGGCCCTTCATCCCATCGTTTCGCGCCAACCGGGGAACACCACATGGAAACGTCCGCCCTTTCGCTCGCCAGCACGCCGGTCGATGCTCGCGCCGCCGCGAAGAAACGCCGGCTGATCGCGGCCGCCGCCGTCGGCAACGCGCTCGAGTTCTACGACTTCACGGTCTACAGCTTCTTCGCGATCCTGATCGGCAAGCTGTTCTTTCCCGTGCATTCGTCGTTCGGGCAATTGATGCTCGCGGTCGCGAGCTTCGGTGTCGGCTTCGTCACGCGCCCGCTCGGCGGGCTCGTGATCGGCATGTATGCCGACCGCGCCGGCCGCAAGAAGGCGATGATCCTCACGCTGCTGCTGATGGCGCTCGGCACCGCGACGATCGCCGTCGCGCCGACCTACGCGCAGATCGGCCTCGCCGCCCCGCTGCTGCTCGTGCTCGCACGCCTGCTGCAAGGGTTCGCGTCGGGCGGCGAAGTCGGCGCGTCGACCACGCTGCTGCTCGAGCAGGCGCCGCAGCATCGTCGCGGCTTCTACGCATCGTTCCAGTTCTCGAGCCAGGGACTCGCCGCGCTCGCCGGTGCGCTGACCGGCGTCGCGCTGACGTCGACGCTCAATGCCGCGCAGCTCGAAAGCTGGGGCTGGCGCGTCCCGTTCATCATCGGCACGCTGTTCGTGCCGCTCGGCTACTGGCTGCGCCGCACCGTCGAGGAAGTGCCGGCCGCCGCGCCCGCCGCCACGCACGACGAGCCGGTCGCATCGCTGCCGCTCGCGGACGTGCTGCGCCATCACGGCAAGGCCGTGTTCGCGGGCCTCGGCGTGACGATCGGCGGCACGTCGATCCACTACATCATCGTGTTCTACATGGCGATCTACGGTGTGCAGGTGTTGCATCTGCCGACCTGGCTGTCGATGACGGCCGGCTGCGTCGCGGGCGCGATCCTGATGCTCGTGACGCCGATCGGCGGCCACCTGTCGGACGTCTACGGACGCAACCGGATCGTCTGGTGGACGCGCATCGTGCTGATGGTCGCGATCTATCCGGCATTCATCGCGCTGAACCGCTGGCCGGGCGCGGTGTCGCTGCTGTCGATCATCGCCGCGCTGTCGATCGTGCATGCGATCAACGTCGGTGCGACGGGTGCGATGCTCGGCGAGCTGTTCCCGCGTGCGGTGCGCGCGACGGGCGGCGCACTCGTGTACAGCGTGGGCGTTGCGATCTTCGGCGGCTTCGCGCAGTTCTTCGTCACGTGGCTGATCGCGGCAACCGGCAACCCGAATGCTCCGGCGTGGTACGCGATTGGTTGCGGCGCGTTCACGCTGCTCGCGATTCGCTGCATGGACGAAAAAGCCGGGAAGGCACTCGACTGACCGGTGGGCGATGCCGGATGCGAGATTGACGCAGTACGTGCGCATCGGGCATGATCGCTCCATGCGCCACACCACGACCACCTCCGCGAACACGACACGCACGACCGCCTTCGGCGGGCTCGTGCGGCGAGTGCGCGCAAGGTCGTAGCGCCACGATTCCTCACAGGCCCCGCCGGTTCCGGACGGGGTCTTGTCGTTTCTCCGTCCGTATCGGTCACTCAGGAGAAACGCCATGCCCGAAGTCTCTTCCCCGAAACGCGCTCTGCTCGTCGTCGACATGCAGGTCGGCCTGTATCACGGCCCCGGGCGGCCGTACGACGGCGAACGCGTGCTCGCGAACATCAACCGGTTGATCGGCCGCGCGCGTGACGCCGGTGCACCGGTGTTCGCGGTGCGGCACACCGGCCCCGCCGGTTCGCCGATCGCGCCCGACTCGCCGCTGACCGCACTGTTGCCCGAACTCGCAATCGATGCCGCACGCGATACCGTGTTCGCCAAAACGCAGTCGAGCTGCTTCACCGGCACGCCGCTCGCCGCATGGCTGCAGGCGGCCGGCATCGGCGAGATCGTGATTGCGGGGATGAAGACGCAGTACTGCGTCGACACGGCGTGTCGTGCGGCCGCAGATCATGGTTTTCGTGCGGTGCTCGTGACCGACGCGCATACCTGCATGGATACGCCCGAACTGCCGGCCGAGCGGATCGTCGCGCATCACAATGCGACGCTTGGGGGGCCGTTCGCGACGCTCACCACGACCGACGCATGCGTGTTCTGACCGGCAACGGGCACGCGCCGTCGAAGCAACAACGCACGGGCGGCAACCGTTCGTGCGTCGTTGCGTGCAAGGGTATACCTTCGCCGCTCAGAACGTATGCATCATCCCCACATACGCCCCCGTCTGCGACTCGCCCGTCATCGGGCTCGTCCCCGACGTCGCATCACGCGGCGTCGCGAGCAGCGAGAAGTTCGAATTCCCGCCGTTGCGCACGTACGCGACCGTGCCGTACAGGAACGTGCGCTTCGACAGGTTGTACGTGGTGCCGAGCACGTACATCATCGCGTGCCCCGACGGATCGTGCGACGCGTCTCCACCGCCATCACCCACCTTCACGTAGTAACCGCCGCCCGTCACGGCCCATTGCGGCGTCGCGGTGTAGGTCGCACCGAGCCAGTAGTGATCGGCGCGATCGGCCACCCCGGCCGGGCTGTCCGGCGCCTGGTAGTGCGTATACGCGCCCTGGATCTTGAACTTCGACACCTTGACGTTCGCACCGACGAAATACTCGCGCGACGCGGTGAAGATGTTGCTGAACTTGCCGTTGTTGTCGCGCAGCTCATCATAGATGCCGCGTACGTCGAGCAACGGTGAGTGGTACGAGATCATGATCCCGTCCGAGCGGCCAAAATCGTCGGCCGCGCCGTAGTTGAAGCCGCGCGACTGGTTGCCGAACGCATATTGCGCCTGCACGTCGAAGCCGCCGATCACGGGGCTGTGATATTCGATGTTGTTGCTGGTCTGCTGCCAGTTGCGGCCGCGCACGAGCGATGCCGACGAAAACGCCTGCTGAACGAACGGGTCGAATTCCCACACCCCGTCGCTGTCGATGAACAGGTTTCGGCCGGCCTGCAGCTGGCCCCACGTGTCGCTCTTGAGCCCGACATACGCGCGCCGCGACCACATACGCCCGCCGCCCGTCGTGCCGTTCATCACCTGGAACGCGGTCTCCAGGTTGAAGACCGTCGACAGCCCGCCGCCGAGATCCTCGAAGCCCTTCAAGCCGAACATGCTGGTGCCCCAGTCGCCGCCTTCGGCACTCCAGCGGGTCGCGCTGCCGCCGTTCGGCTGCGCGATGTGGTTCAGGTATTCGATGCCGCCGTCGATCCGGCCGTACAGCGTCACGCTCGTCTGTGCAAAGGCAGCCGCCGGTGTGGCGGCCGCGATCAGCCATGCGAAATGTTTGAGTCGCAAAATGATGCCCCCTCGGAGTCTCGACCTTCCCGCGCGCGCCCCATGCGCGCGCCCCGGGTCTGCTTATCCGCGATCGATCGAGAAACGCCCGGGGCCCGCCGCGCAAAGCGCGAGCAGGCCGCCGGAGATCGCGATGTTCTTGTAGAAATGAATCATGTTGTTGATCTGCTCGCCGCCCGTCATCGTCCAGTAATGGTGGCCGATGATGCCGGTGCCGATCGTATAGAGCGCCAGCAGCAGCGCGAGCGCGCGCGTCTGGAAGCCAACCAGGATCGCGACCCCGACGAACAGTTCCATCACGACCGAGATCGCGGCGGAAATGATCGGCGCGGGCGCGCCTTCCGAACCCATGAACGCGATGGTACCGGGGAAGTCGACGATCTTCTTCCAGCCGAACATCACGAACAGGATCACGAGCAGGATCCGGGCAAGCAGCAGCAGCACATCGCGCTGGGACGCGAGAAACGGTTGATTCGGTGTCATGGTGTCGATCAACGAAAGCGATGCGCATGGCGCAAATACGCGCGGCGCACCGGATTGCGAATGAACCGGGACGGGCGGCCGCCTGCGCCGCCCGTCCCGCTCTGCAACAACCGGCATCGGGCAACAACCCGATGTGCTGTGCTCCTCCTCTTGTCAGTTATCGCCCTGCTTCGTCGCGCGCCGCATCAGCGCAGCTTCGCGACGTCCTGCTCGGTCACCTTCGCGGCCGGATTGCCGAACTGCCCGGTCAGGTAGTTCGTCAGCGCGGCGATCTGCGCATCCGACAGCTCGTGGCGGAACGCCGGCATCCCGACGTCCTCGCTACCGGCCTTGCGCTGCACGCCGTTCAGGATCACCTGCACGAGGTTGGTCGGATTCGGTGCGCCCACCGTCGAGTTGTGGAACAGCGGCGGGTAATAACCGTCCGGCGTGCCCTTGCCCTGCATCTGGTGGCAGGTCGCGCAGTTGCCGAGATACAGCCGCGCCGGATCGATGCCCGACGACGCGAGCGCGGCACCGCGCAGCGTCAGGCCGTCCTCGGCCGGCTTGCCCCACGACGAGCGCGACTGCTTCGCGTCGCCGCTGGCAACTGCCGGCACCGTGCGAATGTACGTCGAGATCGCGCCGATGTCGGCTTCGGTCATCTTCGAGAAGCTGTGCTCGATCGCCTCGGCCATCGGCCCGGCCGCCTGCGCGAGGCCCGGCACGGTGCCGGTGCGCAGGTACTGGACGAGCTGCTGCTGCGTCCAGCCGCCGATCCCGGCGTTCGGGTCGGACGTGATGTTGTAGCCGTCCCAGCCCGCCAGCACCGAGCCCGACAGGAAGCTGCCGCCGGTTTCGTCGAGCGACTTCTCCTGCATCGCGATGCCGCGCGGCGTGTGGCACGTGCTGCAGTGCGCGAGGCCCTGCACGAGATACGCGCCGCGGTTCCACTCGGCGCTCTGCGCCGGCTTCGGCTGGTAGACGCCGTCCTTCAGGAACAGCCAGTTCCAGATCTTCAGCGGCCAGCGCATGCTCAGCAGCGCGGGAATCTCGTTCTTCGGCGGCGCCTGCTTGACCGGCTCGACGCCGTGCATGAAGTACGCGTACAGCGCCTGCACGTCGTCGTCGTTGATCTTCGCGTACGACACGTACGGCATCGCCGGATACAGGTTGTCGCCGTTCTTCGACACCCCGTGGCGCACCGCGCGCTCGAAGTCCTCGGCCGACCAGTTGCCGATGCCCGTCTCGGGATCGGGCGTGATGTTGCTCGTATAGATCTTGCCGAGCATCGGGATCGGCATGCCGAGACCGCCCGCGAACGGCTTGCCGCCCTTCGCGGTGTGGCAGGCCATGCAGTCGCCCGCGACCGCGAGGTATTCGCCGCGCTTGACCAGCGCCGGATCGGCCGCATCGGCCGCGCGTGCGAGGCCCGGCAGCGCGAGGCAGCCGGCGAGGAGGAAGGTGAGAGTAGATTTCCGCACGGTCAGACTTCCTTCTTCAGCGTGTCCGACATCCGCAGCGCGAGCGCCGCGATCGTCAGCGTCACGTTCACCGTACCGACGGTCGGCATCGTCGAGCTGCTCGAGATGAACAGGTTCGGATGGTCGAACGTGCGGCAGTCCTTGTCGACGACCGAGTCGCGTGCATCCGCGCCCATGATCGTCGCGCCCGTGATGTGGTTGTTCGGCGCGAACTCGTCGTTGAAGACGACTTCGGTACCGCCCAGCACCTTCGCGGCCGTCGCGTAGACCTCGCGCGTGTGGACGGCGCCGCGCTTCACGTAGTCGTCGATCGCATAGGTGATCTCTGGGCGCGGGATGCCGATCGCGTCGGTGGCCGTCTTGCTCGGCACGATGCGGTTCTCGGGCTGCGGCAGGATTTCGTGGAAACAGTCGAACTGCACGTAGCGCGCGGAACGATCGCGGATCTGCGCGTCGAGCTCCTCGGGCTTCATCAGCTTGCCGGCCTTGAAGATCTTCTGCGTCTCCTGGTTGATGCGCGACATGTTCGACAGGTGGATCTTCTTCGCGGCTTCGGTCGCGCGGAACGGGCCGTCGCGGAAGCCGATCAGCGACGTCATCTCCTGCGGGCCGCGGCCCGGCCACAGCTTCTCGTTCGCGTAGAACGACACGCCGGTGCCCGGGTGGTCCATCAGGTTGCGGCCGACCATGTCCGAGCTGTTCGCGACACCGTTCGGGAAATCGCGGTTCGCGGACATCAGCAGGATCTTCGGCGTCTCGATACCGTTCGCGGCAATCACGAAGTACTTGCCTTCGACGCGATGGTCGGCACCCGTCTTGTCCTTGTAGACCGCGGCGGTGATGCGCTTGTCCGGCCCGGTCTCGAGCTTGTAGACGACCGCGCTGTCGATCAGCTTCGCGCCGGCCTGCTCGGCCTTCTCGACGTGCACGATGCCGTTGTACATCGCGCCGATCGGGCAGATCGGCATGCAGTTGTTGTTCCCGCAACAAGTGGGCCGGCCGTCGTACGGGCGGCTGTTGCGCGCGACCGGCTCGGTCACCACGTGGAACTTCGGGTCGTAGCCGTTGAGCGCGCTCTTGATCGTCTGCTCGTTGAACGACAACGGCAGCGGCGGCATCGGGTACGGCTCCTTGCGCGGCGAGTACAGGTCTTCCTCGGGGCCCGGGCCCCATACGCCGAGCTCTTCCTCGGCGCGCTGGTAGTAATGCTCGATGTCGTCGTACTGGATCGGCCAGTCGCGGCCGACACCGTACACGGTCTTCATCTTGAAGTCGTTCGGGATGAAGCGCCACGCCGACGCGGCCCAGTGCCACGTCGTGCCGCCCACCGCGCGGATGTACTGCGAGTTGAACTTGTGCTCGCCCTTCAGGATCAGGTAGTCGTTCGGCGGGCCGTATTCCGGGTGCGGCGCCCATGCGCTCGACGGATACGGCGCCATGAAATCGGTCTTGTCGACCTGGTTGCGGAAGCGCTCGACGATTTCCCAGCGCGGCATGCGCGGGCCGGCTTCCAGCAGGATCACGGACTTGCCCGCCATCGCGAGCTGGTGTGCGACGATCGCGCCTGCGACACCCGAGCCGACGACGACGACGTCGGCCTTTTGCGTATCGGTATCGGCCATCAGGCTTGCCTCTCGATCGGTTTGTCGGCCCAGAAGCCGGGTTTGTTGGGGCAATACGACGGGATCACGAGCGTATCGGACACGACGCTGAACATTAATGCTTCTTCGTAGGTAATCACGACGTTGTCGACGACGCCGAGATACCACGCCTCAAGAATCTTCAGCGCGAGTGTTTCCTGATCGGGATTCAGCGAACCGGACGCGAGTGCGCCGGCGAGTTGCGGCAGGCTGTCGGCGGTCTTGAACGAACCCTTCTGCAAGGCCTGCAGGAAGCGCTGGCCGAGCACGCGGCTCAGCCCCTTCTTGCCTGTCAATGCTTCGGAGAGCGTCATGAACGTATCGAGCGGCGCGGTGCCGGGATCGTCGGCCAGGGCCCGCAACGCCAGCGAGCCCGTGAGGCCCGCCGCCGTCAGCGCCAGTGCGCCCTGCAGCCATTGACGCCGAGTGATGCCTGTTACGGCTGCGTCGCCAGTGCGACGCGAGTGGGGAGTGTTGTCGTTGTGCATGTTTCCTTTTCTCTCGAACACCGGATTCGGGAAAACCACGCTTGATATTTCTCAAACATTGGCGCGGACCTGAAATGTACGCGCACAAATCGGATCGAACAATCTTTTTATAGTCCATTAAATGTTCCGCAATCCGAGACAATCGACATTTCGATGCTTTTTTGTATCGTCGGCGCGACAAAGTTGCGGCCGACGCACCCATGTCGTACACCGGCGACACACTGACTGCACGCGACGATGCATGCGCATGTCGGTCGGTTAGAATCGCGTGCAATCAAACAGAAAGCTTCCCTCCGAGGGCAATCGAGCGATGAAGCAGCACGACAAACAGAACAAGACGGAACGCATCCACCACACCACCCGGCTGCTCTGGCGCCTTGGCGCCGTCGCGGCGCTCGGCGGCGCCACGGCACTGTCGCTGCATGCGGGCGCGGCCCGCACGGTGAGCGTCTCGCCGCAAGGCACCGTCACCGAAGTCCGGCAGAGCGTCGTCAAGTTCGACGAACCGATGGTCGCGTTCGGCTCGGCGTCCGCGCCGAATCCCGCACGCGTCACCTGCAACGATTCCGCGGCCGCGCGCGGCCAGGGTCACTGGCTCGACGACAAGACCTGGGTTTACGATTTCGAAAACGACCTGCCGCCCGGCGTGCGCTGCTCGGTCACGCTCAACGACACGTTGCGCTCGGTCGCCGGCAATGCGGCCAGCGGCCCGCGCCGCTTCACGTTCCAGACGGGCGGCCCGTTCCCGGTGAACGTCCGCCCCGGCTCGCGCGAGATCGAGGAACACCAGGTATTCGTGCTCAAGCTGAACGGCCCGGCCGAACCGCGTTCAGCGCTCGCGAACATCTGGTGCGAAGCGGCCGGCATCGGCAACCGCATTCCCGTCACGGCCGCCGACGACGATGCGCGCAACACGCTGCTCGATCACTTCGGGCTGAAGAAGGATGCCGCGCGCGTGCTGACGCTGTCGTGCGCGCAGGCGCTGCCCGCGAGCGCGAAGATGCAGCTCGTGTACGGCAAGGGCGTCACGAGCCCGAGCGGGATTCCGAACGAAACGGAACGGCGCTTCGATTTCACCGTGCGCGCACCGTTCGCCGCGAGCTTCTCGTGCGAGCGCGAGAACGCGAAAGCGCCCTGCACGCCGCTGCGCCCGCTCACGCTGTCGTTCAACGCGCCGATCTCGCGCAAGAACGCCGAGGCGATCAAGCTGCGCGGCCCTGACGGTTCGCTGTCGCCGACCTTCGCGGCCGACGACAAGAGCGAGGAAGTCACCACCGTCACGTTCAACCCGCCGCTGCCCGAGCAGGCCGGCCTGACGATCGAATTGCCGTCGGGCCTGCGCGACGTGACCGACCGACCGCTGTCGAACGCCGACCTGTTCCCGCTCGCGACGCGCACCGCGCCGATGCCGCCGCTCGCGAAGTTCTCGTCGGGCACCTTCGGGATCGTCGAGCGCTTCGCCGAACCCGATACGCCCGCGCTCGTACCCGTCACGCTGCGCAACGTCGAGGCCGACCTGCATATCGACGGCCTCAACACCCAGGGCGCGCAGTTCTCGAACCTGAAGGTCGACGACGACACCGCGATTCGTCAGTGGATGCGCACCGTCGACCGCTTCGACAACTGGTCGATGACGGCCGGCTCGATCGACAGCCAGATTCCCGGGCTGCTCGAACGCAAGGGCCAGCACCCCGTCTACGTGCCGCGCGAGGCCGGCGAGAAGGCGCCCGCACCGAAGGATCGCCGCATCGACGTGCGCTCGCTGACCCTGCTCAAGGGCCAGCCCGGCGTGCAGGCGCTGACGCTGCCGAAGGCGGACCCGAAGGCGCTGCGCCCGTTCGAAGTCGTCGGCGTGCCGATCGACAAGCCCGGCTTCTACGTGCTCGAACTCGCGTCGCCCGCGCTCGGCCGCTCATTGCTCGCGAAGCCGTCGAGCATGTACGTGCGCACCACGGTGCTCGTCACCAACCTCGGCGTGCACCTGAAACAGGGCCGCGAAAACAACCTCGTGTGGGTCACGACGCTCGACAAGGGCAAGCCCGTGCCGAACGCGCAGATCCGCGTGTCGGACTGCAACGGCGACGAAATCGCATCCGGTACGACCGACGCGCAGGGGCTGCTGAAGATCGACGGCGCGTTCGAATCGAAGCGAGCATGCAGTTCGTCCGACTCGGAGCAACGCTTCGACGACTACTTCGTGTCGGCCCGCGTGAACGATCCGAAGACGGGCCCCGACATGGCGTTCGTCAGCTCGGGCTGGAACCGCGGGATCGAATCGTGGCGCTTCAACGTGCCGACCGATACCGACAGCGCACGGACCGTGCGCGCGCATACGGTGTTCGACCGCACGCTGCTGCGCGCGGGCGAAACCGTGTCGATGAAGCACTTCATCCGGTCCGAGACGCTGCAGAGCCTCGCGTTCCCGTCGCAATACCCGACGCGCGTGACGATCCGCCATCTCGGCACGGGCCAGACCTACAAGCTGCCGCTCACGTGGGCGGCCGACCACAGCGCGGACTCGCAGTTCACGCTGCCGGCCGCCGCGAAGCTCGGTGAATACAGCGTCGAGCTCGAAGGCGGCCCGGAAGACTCGCCCACGTCCACCTACTACAGCGGCAGCTTCCGCGTCGAGGCGTTCCGCCTGCCGGTGCTGAAAGGATCGATCGGTGCGCGCGACGCGCAGAAAAGCCCGCTCGTCGCCGTTAAGGAAGCGCCGCTCGCGGTGCAGATCGACTACGTGTCGGGCGGTGGCGCATCGAACCTGCCCGTGCAGGTGTCGGCGCTGATGAAGTGGGCATCGCCGCCGTTCGCCGATCGCTTCGAGGATTTCAGCTTCACGCCGTATCGCCCCGACACGAGCGACGGCAATGCCGACGACGATGCGCAGGACGGCGACAACGCATCGTCGTCGAACAACGATCCCGACGCGACGAAGCTGATCGCCGACAAGCTGCCGCTGACGCTCGACCGCAACGGTGCGGACTCGGTCACGCTGAAGGGCCTGCCCGACGTCGACGCACCGAAGCGCATCGCGCTCGAAGCGACGTTCGCGGACCCGAACGGCGAAGTGCAGACGATTCGCGGCGACACGATCCTGTGGCCGGCCGCGGTGGTGGCCGGCATCAAGGCGGGCCGCTGGGTGTCGGTCGGCCAGCGCGTGCCCGTGCAGGCGCTGGCGGTCGACCTGCAAGGCAAGCCGCGCGCGTCGGTGCCGATCGAGATCAAGGGCGTCGCGCGCATCACGACGTCGTCGCGCAAGCGGATGGTCGGCGGCTTCTATGCGTACGACAACAAGAGCGACACCCGCGACCTCGGCGTGCTGTGCTCGGGCAAGACCGACGACAAGGGCCGCATGGCCTGCGACGCGACGCTCGAACAGGCCGGCAACGTACAGCTGATCGCGGTGGCGAAGGACGGCGACGGCCGCACGTCGAACGCGTCGACCTCGGTATGGGTCACGCGCGAAGACGAACTCTGGTTCGGCGGCGACAACACCGACCGGATCGACGTGATCCCCGAGAAAACCTCGTACGAACCGGGCGAAACCGCCCGCTTCCAGGTGCGCATGCCGTTCCGCTACGCGACCGCGCTGGTGGCGGTCGAGCGCGGCGGCGTGATGGAAACGCACATCGTCGAACTGAACGGCAAGAACCCGACGGTCGACCTGAAGGTCGGCGACACGTGGGGGCCGAACGTCTATGTGTCGGTGCTCGCGCTGCGCGGCCGGATTCGCGAGGTGCCGTGGTACTCGTTCTTCACGTGGGGCTGGAAGGCACCGGTCGAATGGGCACGCGCATTCTGGCGCGAGGGCCGTCACTATGAAGCGCCGACCGCGTTCGTCGACCTGTCGAAACCCGCGTTCCGCTACGGCCTCGGCGAGATCAAGGTCGGCACCGGCGTGCATCGTCTCGGCGTGACCGTGACGACCGACGCGACGCGCTACACCGTGCGCAGCAAGGCGCAGGCACACGTGAAGGTCACGCTGCCGAACGGCCAGCCCGCGCCGGCCGGCACGCAGATCGCGGTCGCGGCCGTCGACGAGGCGCTGCTCGAACTGATGCCGAACAACAGCTGGGACCTGCTCGACGCGATGCTGCGGCGACGCGCGTACGGCGTCGAGACGGCCACCGCGCAGATGGAAATCGTCGGCCGCCGCCACTTCGGCCGCAAGGCCGTGCCGGCCGGCGGCGGCGGCGGCAGCGCGCCGACGCGCGAGCTGTTCGACACGCTGCTGCTGTGGAATCCGCGCGTGACGCTGGACGCCAACGGCAGCGCGACCGTCGAGGTGCCGCTGAACGACGCGCTCACGCGCTTCCGGATCGTCGCGATCGCGGCGGTCGGCCCCGATCGCTTCGGCACCGGCAGCACGTCGATCCGCAGTACGCAGGATCTGCAGCTGATCTCAGGCCTGCCGCCGCTCGTGCGCGAAGGCGACGCGTTCCGCGCGCAAGTCACGCTGCGCAACACGACCGACCGCGCGATGCAGGTCGTCGTGACGCCGCGCGTGACGGGCCTCGATGTCGCACCGCAAACCGTATCGCTGGCGGCCAATACGGTAACCGAAGTCGCCTGGACGATCACCGTGCCCGAGCAGGCGCTCGACGCGGCCGGTGCGCTGAACTGGCGCGTCGAAGCGGCCGAGCAAGGCGGCAAGCGCGCGTCCGACGCGCTGGCGGTCGCGCAGAAGGTCGTGCCCGCACTGCCGGTCACGGTTCAGCAGGCGACGCTCGCGCAGGTCGACGGCACGCTGACGGTGCCGGTGGCCTCCCCGGCCGGCGCCGCGAACAACGCGCAAGGCGTGCCGCGCGGCGGCATCGCCGTGTCGCTGCAGTCGAAGCTCGCCGACGGGCTGCCCGGCGTGAAGCGCTGGTTCGAGCGCTATCCGTACCGCTGCCTCGAACAGCAGACGTCGCGCGCGATCGGCCTGCGCGATCCCGCGCAATGGCAGGCGCTGATCGCCCGCATGCCCGTCTATCTCGACAGCGACGGGCTCGCGAGCTACTTCCCGCCGTCGTCCGACGATTCGCACGCCGGCAGCGCGACGCTGTCGTCGTACCTGCTCGTGGTGTCCGACGAGGCGAGCCGTCTCGACCCGCGCTTCGCGCTGCCGGAAGACCTCCGCACGCGGCTCGAAGCCGGGCTCGCGCGCTTCGTCGACGGCCGCCTCGAGCGCAACACGTGGGCGCCGCGCCAGGATCGCGACCTCCGCAAGCTCGCCGCGATCGAGGCGTTGTCGCGCTACGGTGCCGCGCAAGGACGCATGCTCGGCTCGATCGAGATCGCGCCGAACCAGTGGCCGACGTCGGCGGTGATCGACTATCACGCGATCCTCACGCGCGTGAAGGACATCCCGCAACGCGACGAGAAACGCGCGCAGGTCGAGCAGATCCTGCGGGCACGCCTCACGTACCAGGGCACGCAGCTCGTGTTCTCGACCGCGCGCGACGACGACCTGTGGTGGCTGATGACCAGCAACGAGACCAACGCGGCCCGCCTCGCGCTGGAATTCGCCGGCGATCCGGCGTGGAAGGACGAGATGCCGCGCGTGACGGCCGGCCTGCTCGCCCTGCAGCGCCAGGGCGCATGGCAGACGACCACGTCGAACGCGCTCGGCCTGCTCGCGGTCGAGCGCTTCTCGCGCACCTACGAGAGCACGCCGGTTGCCGGCGCGACGAAGGTCGCGCTCGGCGGCGACGAACGCACGATCTCGTGGTCGCAGGCGCCGGCACCCGCGCCCGCCGACCCGGCTGCATCGGCCGCCCCCGCCACCCCGGCCACCCGCGCCGCCGCGGCCCGCAGCGTGATGCTGCCGTGGCCGCGCGCGTCGCAGGCACCGGCCACGCTGTCCGTCACGCAAGACGGCACCGGCCGCCCGTGGGCCACGATCGAAAGCCTCGCGGCCGTGCCGCTGCGTTCGCCGTTCGCGGCCGGCTACCGGATCACGAAGACCGTCACGCCCGTGTCGCCCGCCGTCAAGGGCGTGCTGACGCGCGGCGACGTCGTGCGCGTGCATCTCGACATCGATGCGCAGAGCGACATGACGTGGGTCGTCGTCAACGATCCGGTTCCGGCCGGTTCGACGATCCTCGGCTCGGGCCTGGGCCGCGACTCCGAAGCCGCGACGCAGGGCGAGAAGACGCCGGACGGCGCCTGGCCGGCGTTCATCGAGCGCGACTTCGACGGCTACCGTGCGTACTACGACTATCTGCCGAAAGGCAAATTCTCGGTCGAGTACACGGTGCGGCTGAACAACGTCGGCACGTTCGGGCTGCCGCCGACGCGTGTCGAGGCGCTGTACGCGCCGTCCGTGTACGGCCTGTGGCCGAACCCGCCGATGACCGTGAAGCCGGCCGAAGCGGGCAAGTAACGAGTACGCGATGATCGATCAGGTATTGCCGCGGCCGGCGCGTTTCGCCGGCCGCGTATTCGTCGCCGTCGTGCTGGCCGCGCCGCTCGTCGCGCATGCGCTGCCGGGCTACGACGAAGTGCGCCGCAACTGGCGCAGCTCCGACTGGGTGCTGCTCGCGCGCGACGGCACGCCGCTGCAGCGCACGCGCGTCGACCTCACCGAACGGCGCGGCGACTGGGTGTCGCTCGCGGACGTGTCGCCCGCGTTTCGCGAGGCGATCGTCGTGTCCGAGGACAAACGCTTCTACGAACACAGCGGCGTCGACTGGCGCGGCATCGCCGGCGCCGCGTGGGGCAACCTGTGGAACGAACGCACGCGCGGCGCGTCGACCGTCACGATGCAGCTCGCCGGGCTGCTCAGCGATTCGCCGCGCCGGTCGGGCCAGCGCTCGCTGCCGCAGAAGGCCTCGCAGGCCGTCAACGCGCTGCTGCTCGAACGCGGCTGGCGCAAGGACCAGGTGCTCGAGGCATACCTGAACCTCGTGCCGTTCCGCGGCGAGACGATCGGCCTCGCCGCGCTGTCGCAGGTGCTGTTCGGCAAGGCGCCGTCGGGCCTCGACGCGCGCGAAGCCGCGATCGCGGCCGCACTCGTGCGTGCGCCCAACGCCACGCCCGCGAAAGTCGCCGAGCGCGCGTGCCGGATCCTGCGCGACATGCATGCGGAGCAGGCCTGTGCTTCGCTCGACGGCTACGTGCAGCTGGTCACCGCGCGGCCGGCCAGCGCCGCGCGCGACGACGGCGCCGCCCTCGCCCCGCACTTCGCGCGACGCATCGCGGCCGAGGTCCGGCCGGCGGCCGGCGCGCAGGTGCGCACGACGCTCGATGCGCCGCTGCAGCGCTTCGCGCGCGACACGCTGATGCGCGCGCTGACCGAACTCAACGCGCCCGCGCACCGGCGCAACGTGCAGGACGGTGCGGTCGTCGTGATCGACAACGCGACCGGCGAGATTCGTGCGTGGGTCGGCTCGTCCGGCGCGCTGTCGAGCGCGCGCGACGTCGACGCCGTGCTCGCACCGCGTCAGGCCGGCTCGACACTCAAGCCGTTCCTCTACGCGCAGGCGATCGACGAGAAACGGCTGACGGCCGCGTCGCTGCTCGACGACGCGCCGATCAACCTCGCCGCCGGCGGCGGCCTGTACATCCCGCAGAACTACGACAAGGATTTCAAGGGCTGGGTGAGCGTGCGCAGCGCGCTCGGCGGCTCGTTGAACGTGCCGGCCGTGCGCACGCTCGTGCTCGTCACGCCGCACCGCTTCGCGCGCACGCTGACCGCGCTCGGCCTGCCGCTCGCGCAGGAAGGCGACTACTACGGCTTCAGCCTCGCGCTCGGCAGTGCGGACGTTACGCTGCTGTCGCTGACCAACGCGTACCGCGCGCTCGCGAACGGTGGCGTCGCCCGCCAGGTCGTCGACCGGCCAGCGCCAACGCCGGCACCGGCCTCCGGCGCATCCGGCGCATCGGCCGCGTCGCCCGCCCGCGCGGCCGACGGCACGCGCGTGTTCAGCGAGGCAGCCAGCTTCGTCGTGACCGACATCCTGTCCGACAACAACGCGCGCGTGCGCACGTTCGGCTTCGACAACCCGCTCGCGACGCGCTTCTTCTCGGCAGTCAAGACCGGCACGAGCAAGGACATGCGCGACAACTGGACCGTCGGATTCACGTCGCGCTATACGGTCGGCGTGTGGGTCGGCAACGCGGACGGCTCGCCGATGTGGGACGTGTCGGGTGTCACGGGCGCGTCGCCGGTGTGGTCGGCCGTCGTCGGGTACCTGCACCGCGACGTGCCGAGCCGCGCGCCGCGCGCGCCGGCCGGCGTCGAGACGCGCCGCATCACCTTCGAGCGCGAGATCGAACCGTCACGCAACGAGTGGTTCGTCGCGGGCACGGCGGTCGACACGATCCGGCTCGCCGCCCCCGTCACGCCGGGCAAGGACGGCGCGCGCGCGCCGCTGACGATCGGCACGCCGACCGACGGCACGATCTTCGCGATCGACCCGGACATTCCGCCGAAGAATCAGCGGATCTGGTTCGAGCGCTCGGCCGGGCACGCCGCGAAGTTCGCGTGGCGGCTCGACGACAAGGTGATCGGGCATGCCGACCGCATCGCGTGGATGCCGTGGCCGGGCCGGCACCGGCTCGAACTCGTCGATGCGCGCGGCAATGTTGCCGACGCGATCGGCTTCGAGGTGCGCGGCGCGTTCGCGAAGGCGGCTGCGCGCAAGCCGTGAACGCGCGCTTCGGTCGGGCTTTTCGACCTGACGCTCCGATCTGACGCTCAGACCTTACTCGCCGGCCGCGTTTGCCTTCGCCGGCTGCGGCTGCGCGGAGAAATCGAGTGTCGGCGCGGTCGAAACCGCCGCTTCGTTCGCGACGCTGAAATTCGGGCGCGGCTGGTAGCCGAAGATCTTCGCGATCACGACGCCCGGGAACTGGCGAATCTGCACGTTGTAGTGCTGCACCGTCTTGATGTAACGGCCGCGCGCGACCGCGATGCGGTTTTCCGTGCCTTCGAGCTGAGTCTGCAGGTCGCGGAACGCTTCGTTCGCCTTCAGCTCCGGATAACGCTCGGACACCACCATCAGCCGGCTCAGCGCCCCGGACAACTCGCCCTGCCGCTGGTCGAACGCCGCGAGCGCGGCCGGGTCCTTAGCCATCTCCGGCGTCATCTGCACGCTACCCACGCGCGCACGGGCCGACGCCACCTCGGTCAGCACGCGCGCCTCGTGCGACGCGTAGCCCTTCACCGACGCCGCGAGATTCGGCACGAGGTCCGCGCGGCGCTGATACTGGTTCAGCACTTCGGACCATGCGGCATTGATGTCCTCGTCGGACGACTGGATCGCGTTGTAGCCGCACCCCGCGAGCGGGGCCAGCACGCAGCACACGAGCAGGATTCGAAACCATTTCATCATGGGGTTGTTTCCGGTTGAACGCTCCGGGCGGAGCGGCAGGTGAAAGGAATCAGGTGCGCAGGCAGGCTGCGCGCGGACGCTACCAGCGGCCCGATGCGCCGCCACCGCCGCTCGATCCGCCGCCGCCGCGGAACGAATCGGAACTCGATGGCGACCGGGAGCCGGACGGGGATGACGACGAAGACGAGCCGCCGCCCGTCAGCTTCGCCCAGATCACGGCGAGTACGCACAGCACACCGAAGATGCCGGACAGCACTTCCCCGACCGAATAGTCCATTTCGCGTCCGATCGCGACGATCATGAACAGCGTCCCGCCCACGATCGCGGTGATTTTGCGCACGCGCGCCGACAGGAACAGGTTGATGCCGAGCAGGCACGGCCCGACACCGGCGGCGGCTGGAACGAACGCCGCGGCGCCCAGCATGGCTTCGAGATTGCCGTTGAAGATCGCGCCGACCGGCAGCATCACGACCGGCACGACGGCCGCCACGAGCCAGGCGGCCAGGAGCGCCACCCTGCGGCGCAGCTTGCGCCATTGCGCGACCACGCCGAGCACGACATTGGCAACCCCGAGCAGGAACCAGAACCGCACGCCGCCCGCGTTCGGGCGTTTCCGCTCGGGCAGGCCGTTCGACTGGTATTTTTCGCCACCGGCTCGCGCGTCGCGGGGCGGCGGGTTCGCGGAATTCGTCGCGCTCGCAGGGGTCGCCGCGGCCGTTTCGTATGCTTCGTCGCGCCCGTCGAGCGCCGTGGCGGGTGCGGGCTGCTCCGGCGCGGCGACGTCGGCCGGCATCATTTCGTGCGTCAGCGCGTCCAGCGCATCGCTGATGCCCGCTTCAATGCGGTTCTCGCGGAATGCCGGCACGATCCGCTCGCGAATGATCCGGCCCGCGACGATGTCCGGAATCGTGCCTTCGAGCCCGTAGCCGACTTCGATCCGCACGGTATGGTCGTTGAGCGCGGCGACGAGCAGCAGGCCGTTGTTGACCTGGGCCTTGCCGAGTTTCCATTGGTCGAACACGGTGGTCGCAAACTGTTCGATCGTCGATTGCCCGGTCGACCCGACCAGCAGGATCGCGACCTGTACGCCGAGCCGTTGTTCGAGCGCGGCGAGGCGGTCGGTCAGCTCGGAGGCGCAGGCGGCGCTCAGCACGCCCGTCGTGTCCGTCACGCGGCCTTGCAACGGCGGTGCGGCTTCCGGCTTCGGGGCGACCGGATAGGCTGCCGCGGCGGCCACGTGTGTGCAGGCCGACCGGGCCGGGGTGGAAAACGTGGCGGCCATGGACGCCGCGACGGCAACGCCGCCTTCTTCGGCCGGCGCCGCGATGGCCGTGCCGCCGAACAGCAGGATCGCGCCCGCGAGCAACGCAGTGGCCTTCCGGAAGCCGGACCTGCCGGTCACGCCCTTGGTGCGGCGTGTGTGCCGAATGCCGGTTCGGGCCGTGCCTGCCCGCGATGCCGGATCGCCTTCGCCGCCCGGCGCGCACGGCCGGCCCGTCTGTCGTTTCGAATTCATGTCGGAAACGGCGCGCCGCCTCCATCGGGAACGGCACGTTCTCTCGTCGTTTTTAATCGTCCCGCAGCATAACCAATTGCGAAAGCAACTGAAAGGTTTCCGGCCGACTTCCGGATCTCGTCATTTCAACGTGCCGCTGCACGACGCGCTCGTCGCCAGGCCACGTCCAGCCGCAGGCCGGCCAGGCGAACGAAACGGGCAAGCAGCGCCCCGCTTCGGGACATAGAATGTGAACGGCGCCGCACTGTCGGCGCCTACCGGTTGCCCCACTCTCCTCAAGGCCAGCGACCATGAACCTGCACCCCAGGCGTTTCATCCGCCCCGCGCTGGGCACGCTCTGCGTCGCCACCCTCGCAGCGCTTCAGGCGTGCAACGGCGATGCCTGCTTCGGCGTCGATGTCTGCTTCAACAACAACAACACGCAAACCGTCGCGCTGTCGGGCACGGCCGCGACGGGCGACGCGCTCGCGAGCGCGCAGGTGACGGTCAGTTGCGTGACGGGCTCGGCGACGACGCTGACGGACGGCGGCGGCAACTACCGCGTGACGGTCAATGCCGCGCTGCCGTGCGTCGTCACCGTGACGTCGGGCGGCACGAGCCTGCATTCGCTCGCGTACGCGGGCGGTACGTTCAATACGACGCCCGAGACCGAGCTGATGCTGGTCTATCTCGCCGCCCAGCTCGGCACGAACACCGCCGCATTGATCGGCAATTTCCAGGGCAATCCGCGCTACCAGCAGGCGATGAACAGCCCGAACACCGTACAGGCCGCGCAATCGGCCGTGGTGACGAGCCTGCAGCAGCGCTATTCGGTCACGCTCACGGCGCCGGCGTTCCTGACCACGTCGTTCACGGTCGGGCAACCGGGTGTCGACAGCGATCTCGTCGCGCTCGCGAAAGCCGGCGCGATCGATACGAACGGGATGCCGGATCCGGCCGCGGTTACGCTGCTCACGCAGGCCGGCGCGGCGCATCCGCTTTGACAAGCGGCCGGCGGCGGGAAGAAGGTCGCCCGTTACTGCCCGGTATCGCGCGTCAGGCGCGCGCTTCGGGCGCGTCGTCGGCCAGCAGCGCCCACCGTTCGTGGTCGCGCCATGCGCCGTCGATGCGCAGATAACGCGGAGAAAACCCCTCTTTCGTGAAGCCGAGCCGCCGAACCAGCGCAATCGACGCATGGTTGCCCGGCTGGATGTTCGCTTCGAGCCGATGCAGCCCGAGTTCGCCGAACGCGACACCGATCGCCGCGCGCATGGCGTCGGTCATCAGCCCCTTGCGGCTGAACGCCACCATCCCGTAGTACCCGAGATACGCGCTCTGGAACACGCCGCCGACGATCTCGTTGAGGTTCACCACGCCGACCACCGCCCCGGACGTGCGCTCGCGCGCGACGAAGCCGACGTTCGGCCCCGTCAGGCAGCGCCCGAACCACTGGTCGAATCCCACCTGGTCGGTGAACGAGTCGACCCACGGCAGATGATGGTTCCGGCTCGCGCGATTGGCGGCGATCAGGTCGGCGGCGTCGGTTCGGGCGACGCGGTTCAGCAGGATCGGGTTCATGGGGCAGTCGACAGGCGGCATTTACGCGGCCTCCCCACGCCCGCACGCGACGGGCGCGGCCTGGGCCTGCTGCTGCGACAGGTACCGCAGCAGCTTGGTGACCATCCACACGACGATGCAGGACAGCGCGACGAAGAAGACCGCGAGCGGCGTCAGGACATGGATCGACACGAAACCGGCCAGCCCCATCATCGCGGACGACACGAGCAGCAGCGCGCATCCGAGGATCGCGCTCGTGAGGCCGGCGATATGCGGAAACAGCGAATTGCCCTTGGCCATCAGCGTCGGGTACATCGCGCCCGCGCAGAAACCCATCACGAGCACCGGCGTCGCGAGCGTCCATACGCGCAGCCCGACGGTCAGCGCCAGCACCAGCATCGCGACCGACGCCCCCGCCATCACGCGCGCGCCGATACGCAGCCGTTGCTCGGCACTCGGCAGCCCGCGCCCGTGAATGCGGTTCGACAGCCCGCCGAGGAAATACATGAGCCCGATGCCGAGCGCGAGATAACCGAAGAAGGTCGGCGGCTTGTGCAGCGTGGTCTGCACCATGAACGGCCCGACGATGTTGAACACCAGCAGGATGCTGTAGCACAGCCCCTGGGCGAGGAAGCAGCTCTGGAACACCGGGCTCGCCAGCACCTTGCCCGCGTTCGTCATCAGCGTGCGCGGCTCGAGATGCACCGGCTTCGGCAAGGTTTCGCGGTATCGCCACAGCAGCGCCCACATCACCAGCGAGTACACCAGCAGGAACACGAGGCAGGCGCGCCAGCCGAACCATTCCTGCAGGTGCGCGCCGATCACCGGCGCGATGATCGGCGCGAGCCCCCACGCGATCGACATGTACGTGAACGCGTGCATCAGCGCCTGGCCGGAGAACGAATCGGTGATGATCGCCTTCGCGAGCAGGTTGGTGGTCGCGATCCCGAAGCCCTGCAGGCAGCGCGCCAGCACGAACGTCTCCAGGTTCTGCGCGCCGAGCGACAGCAGGCAGCCGATCGTGTAGATCACGAGCCCGAACGCCAGCACGCGCTTGCGCCCGTATGCGTCGGCGACCGGCCCGAAGATGAGCTGGCCGAGCGCATAGGCGGCCATGTAGCCGGACACGCTCGACTGGATCGCCTGCGGCGTGGTCGCGAACGAACGTGCCATGTCGGGCAGCGCGGGCACGTAGATGTCGATCGCGAGCTGGCCGGCGGACGCGAACAGGCAGATCAGGAACAACAGGAAACGCGGCGAGTTCGACTCGCGCGCGGGAATGGGCGTGGCGTTCATGACGACTGGGAAAGAGATCGGGGCGGCAGTGCCGCACCGTCAATGTTCGAAAGTCGAACATGCGTGCGGTCGTGGCGAATGCCGTATTGTGCCCGTTGTCGCGTCGTGCCGCCGGATTCCCCTGGCGTGGACGAGGTTGAATGCCGATTGCGGCTAGCCCTGAAATGCGTTAGCCGGCCCAGCCGGACGCGGTTTTAATATTGATTTAAGCCGAGGGCCGCATTGTCTCGGATGGCTCACTCCGTGAGCCGCACGTCATTGTTGACTCGATCAGTCTCGTTTGATGGAGATACGAAGATGCGATTCCGTTCGTATATGGCGGCGGGCGCGCTGGCGCTGGTGCCTCTGTTCGCCCTGGCCGGGCAGGACGGCGCGGCGGCCGCTGCCCAACCGATGTTCGTCAATGTCGACGGGCAGGCCGTGCCCGTGAAAGCCGAAACGCGCGTCGTCCAGACCGCGGTCGGCCCGATGAAGGTCAGCACGTGGAGCTGGCACAGCCCGCAAGGCGGCGCGAGCTTCGAGATGCAGACGTCGTCGTCGGGCGGCATGCCGCCCGCGGCGGCGTTGCGGCAAATACAGGCCGCGCAGTACCGGATGCAGGCGGCGCAGGCGCAGATGGTCGCGATGCAGCAGCAGATGATGGCGCTACAGCACATCGCGCTCGCCAACGCGTTCGCGATGCCGATGCCGCAGCCCGTCGGGTTCGCGATACCGGCGTGGGCGATGCCGGAACCGGTCGTCGTGATCGTGCCGGCGCAGCCTTCGGCGCGTTCGATCGCACCTGCCCCGGCAGCGCCGGCACGGCCGGCCGCGCGCGGGCCTGAAATCAAGGCCTGACGCGCACTTCCGGCGCACGAGCGACCGGGCTGCAAAGCGAAACCGCCGGCATGTGCCGGCGGTTTTTCATTTGTGGTGCGATACCACCATGACGCGGCGATCAATACTGCGCCTGATCCGTCGGATTCCTGAACAGCTGCTTCATCTCCGCCGACAGCGGATAGTTGAGGCTCACGCCCTTCGGCGGGATCGGCTGCATGAACCATTGGTCGTAGAGCTTCTCGGCCGCGCCCGACGTCTGCATCTTCGCGATCACGCCGTCGACCACGCGCTTGAACGCCGGATCGTCCCTGCGCATCATGCACGCGTAATTCTCGTGAACCAGCGGCGTGCCCGCCACCGTGTACGCGCCCGGGTTGCGGTCCTTCGCGATCTCGCCGTACAGCAACGGCTCGTCCATCACGAACGCCACCGCGCGCCCGGTCGTGACGTTCATGAACGCTTCGGCGTGATCCTTGGCGCTGATGATCGTCATGTTCATCGCCTTCTCTTCGTTGAGCTTGCGCAGCAGGCGCTCGTCCGACGTGCCGGCCGTCGTCGCGACCGTCTTGCCGGCCAGGTCCGCGAAATCCTTCACGCCCGAATCCTTGCGCGTGCTGAAGCGAATCCCATAAAGAAAGATGCTGTTCGAGAACGCGGCCTGCTTCTGCCGTTCGAGCGTGTTCGTCGTCGATCCGCATTCGAAATCGATCGTCCCGTTCTGCAGCAGCGGAATCCGGTTCTGCGACGTGATCGGGATCTCCTTCACCGAGAGATTCGGCAGGTTCAATTCCGTCTTCAGCTGGTCGACGATGCGCGATGCGATGTCGCGCGAATAGCCGATGTTCTTCTGCTGGTTGTCCGAATACGAGAACGGCACCGACGATTCGCGAATGCCGAGCGACACGACGCCCGTGTCCTTGATCTTCTTCAGCGTGCCGGTGAGGGCCTGCGCGTGCGCGGTACCCGCCAGCGCACAGGACAGCGCGACGGCCAGCCAGCCTAAGCGGCGATCCATGCTTTTCTCCTGACGAAACGTTGATCGAATCGCGATCCTACGCCCGACAAAATTCGCGTCGCATCAGGGAAAGCGTAAGCAACCTTCCACCGTGGCCGCGCATTGAAAGACGTTTGCCGTGCCGCGCAAACCGGCCCGTGCCGCACATTTCGCCCGACCGGCCGCACGCGGGCTCGCCCCGCCTTCTGTGCCACACGTTCCAAACACGTGTTCATGCTGCGACGCGGCAACGTAATCGTTTGCGCCAGCCCCGGTTTTTCTCGTGAAACGCACTCAAGAAGCCGCCGCGCCAGCCGTTACCCAGTGCATGGCGCGTCGCAGCAAGCTTGCCGCGGCCGCCAGACAAAAACGACAAGGTCCGGGTCAGCCGGACCAGCGCCACCGCCGGCACGACGGTTATCTACGAGGATCGAGTTTCAACATGAGAACCAAGCGTTTCAATCTTGCGCTGGCGCGCTCCGCACATGCGCGCATGCTCGCCGGCATGCTGTCTGCCGCCGCCCTCCTGCCCCTCGCCGGTTGCGGCGGCGGAGGCGGCGGCGACGGCAGCAACCCGTCTTCTTCCAACGCGGCACCGGCACCTGCCCCCACCCCGACGCCCGCTCCCGGCACACCGACGACCCCGCCCGCCTCGGCCGGCAGCAATGCATGCGCGACGCAGCAGGCCGCCGTGCAGATGGCGGCGCAGGCCGCACCGGCAGAAGCGCCGATCGATCACCTGATCGTCAAGCTGAAGACGCTGACGGCCACGCGTGCGATGGCGGCCATCGACAACGGGACGCGGCTCGACGCGGTCATCCAGCGCTCGATGACGCGCTGGACGGCACCGGTCGCCGGCAGTGCACGTGCCTATGCGAGCACGGTCGGGCAAGCCCCGGTGAACGTGCAGGTCGAACGGACGATCTCGAACGGCGCGGCCGTGCTGTCGCTCGGCCAGCGCATGGCCGCCACCGACGCAGCCGCGCTCGCGCAGGCATTCGCGGCCGATTCGGACGTCGACTACGCGGAACCGGATCACCCGATGCAGATCCGCGACACGCCGAGCGATCCGCTCTACAACCAGCAGTGGTACCTGTCCGACCTGACCGCCGGCATCGACCTGCCGCCCGCCTGGAACGTGACCAAGGGTTCGCCGACCGTCGTTACGGCCGTGCTCGACACCGGCTACCGGCCGCATGCCGACCTCATGGGCAACCTGCTGTCCGGCTACAGCTTCATCAGCAACGTCAACACCAGCAACAACGGCCTGACGCGCAACCCTGACGCGACCGATCCGGGCGACTGGGTCACGCAACAGGAACTCGACAACGCAAACGGCCCGTACTATCACTGCGCGAGCCAGCCGAGCGACAGCAGCTGGCACGGCACGCGCGTGATGGGCGTGATCGGCGCGACCGCCAACAACGGCACCGGCATCGCCGGCGTGTCGTGGCTCGGCCAGATCCTGCCGGTGCGCGTGCTCGGCAAGTGCGGCGGCGTGACGAGCGACATCGCCGACGGGATGCGCTGGGCAGCCGGCATCCCGGTGAACGGCGTGCCGACGAACCCGCGCCCCGCGAAGGTCATCAACCTGAGCCTCGGCGGCGTCGGCGCATGCAGCACGACGTTCCAGCAGGCGATCGACGACGTGACCGCGAAGGGCGTGACCGTCGTCGTCGCGGCCGGCAACGACGGCCTGTCGACCGGGCTCGACCAGCCCGCGAACTGCCGCGGCGTGATCAGCGTCGGCGCCACCGACGCGACGGGCCGCCGCGCGTCGTTCAGCAACTTCGGCGCCGATGTCTCGCTGAGCGCGCCGGGCGTCAACATCCTGTCGACGTCGAACACCGGCACCACGACGCCGGGCTCGGACACCTACGGCCTCGCGAACGGCACCAGCCTCGCGACGCCGCAGGTGTCGGGCGTCGCCGCGCTGATGCTGTCGGTGAACGGCAACCTCACTCCCGCGCAGATCCAGCAGAAGCTGCAAGGCGGCGCGCGCACGACCAAGCTCGCGGCCGGCACGTCGTGCACCGCGATGCCGGCTGGCTCGGGCATTGTCGACGCAGGGGCCGCCATCGCGGCAGCGGGCCAGTAACCCGCCCCTGCTTCCACGCGGCCGCGCGCATGCCGATCACGCATGCGCGCGGCCGTTTCATTCGCGGCAATCCGGGGCCGCGCCGCGCACACGTCACCCCGATTACGCATCTCGAAATAACACCTGACAAAAGGGTTGACGCTTCGCACAGCGAGCCATTACCATCGCTCCCGTCAAATTACATGGAGTGTTCTGTGAACACCGATGCGAGTTGTAGTTGGTGCTTGACCAACTTGACTGCTGCCTGAGGAAAACGCGCAGAGCCTCGTCTTCTGCCGCATCCCGGGAAGCAGGATGCGGCGTCTTTCCAGCCTGACCACGGGCCGGATCTCCCGCCGAATTTTCGATGTTGTCGAATGCACGCGACGCGCCCTCGCGCGTGTGCGTTCGTGTCGCGCGCGGCGCCAGCCGCGTGCGCCCTCCGTTCGCGTGCCGTCCGGCCGCGCGCCCTCGTGCGTGCGCGGCTGCCGATCGCCCGTGCCACCTATCCGCAACCGACAGGAGTGCAGATGAACTCAGACGACAGTAGTCGATTACCGCTCGCCGGTGCGACGCTGCGCATCGCCCCTCCGGCTGCACCGCACGCGCCGGCGAGCGTTCCATCCATCACCGATCCACAGCCGATCGCGCCTGACGCGACGCGGCGGGGAGCGCTCGTGCGTCGATAACGTCACGGTCGCTCCCCGCCCGCCGCCTCGTGCGCAAGGAGCGACTCATGACGACACGACACAACACCTCGCAGAAGAAACAGCGCGGCTTCATCAAGACCGGCGCCGGCCAGCAGAACGAACCGCGCATCATGCGCGTCGCGCAGGAAGCGGCCCGTCCGCTCGAAGACACGCTGAAGACGCTGCATACCAGCACGCGCGGCCTCACCTACGACCAGGCCGCCGACCGACTGCAGCACTACGGCCCGAACGAAATCGCGCACTACAAGCCGCCGCACTGGACGCGCCAGCTGCTGCTTTCCTTCCACAACCCGTTCGTCTACGTGCTGCTGGTACTGGCCGCCATCAGCTTCTTCACCGACGTCTGGTTCGCCGCACCCGACGATCGCGACTACGTCGGCATGACGATCCTGCTGACGATGGTCACGATCAGCGCGCTGCTGCGCTTCGTGCAGGAATTCCGCTCGCTGCGCGCGGCCGAGAAGCTGAAGGCGATGGTCCGCACGACGGCCACCGTGCAGCGTTCCGTGACCGACACGTCCGAGCCGGCGCGCCGCGAAGTGCCGATGCGCGAAGTCGTGACCGGCGACATCGTGCACCTGTCGGCCGGCGACATGATCCCGGCGGACGTGCGCCTGCTCGTATCGCGCGACCTGTTCATCAGCCAGGCCGTGCTGACCGGCGAAGCGCTGCCCGTCGAGAAATACGACACGCTCGGCGCGGTGGCCGGCAAATCCGCGAGCTCGCCCGCGGACGGTGCGGCGAACGATGCATCGGCATCGCTGCTCGACCTCGAGAACGTCTGCTTCATGGGCACCAACGTCGTCAGCGGCACGGCGACGGCCGTCGTCGTCGCGACCGGCGAAGATACGTACTTCGGCTCGCTCGCGCGCAACGTCGTGAGCCACAAGCGCATCGAGACGAGCTTCGACCGCGGCGTCGCAAGCGTGAGCTGGCTGCTGATCAAGTTCATGTTCGTGATGGTGCCGATCGTGTTCATGATCAACGGGCTGACCAAGGGCGACTGGCTGAGCGCGCTCACGTTCGCGCTCGCGGTGGCCGTGGGCCTCACGCCCGAGATGCTGCCGATGATCGTCAGCGCGAACCTCGCGCGCGGCGCGGTCGCGATGGCGCGCCGCAAGGTCGTCGTGAAACGCCTGAACTCGGTGCAGAACTTCGGCGCGATGGACGTGCTGTGCACCGACAAAACCGGCACGCTCACGCAGGACAAGATCATCCTCGAGCATCACCTCGACCTGTCGGGCCACAAGAACGAGGACATCCTGCGGCTCGGCTGGCTGAACAGCTTCCACCAGAGCGGCCAGAAGAACCTGATCGACATCGCGGTCGTCGCACGTGCCGACGAGATCGGCGAGCGCGTGAAGCCGCAGGGCTACAAGAAGATCGACGAACTGCCGTTCGACTTCGTCCGGCGCCGCCTGTCGGTCGTCGTCGAGGATACGCGCGGCACGCACCTGCTGATCTGCAAGGGCGCGGTCGAGGAGATGCTGGCCGTCTCCACGCACGTGCAGGATGAAGACGGCGTGCGTCCGCTCGACTTCGTCGCGCGCAAGCGGCTGCTCGAACAGGCCAGCGCATACAACGAGGACGGCTTCCGCGTGCTCGTGCTCGCGACGCGCACGATCCCGCGCGGCGACGAGCGCGAGCAGTACCGCACCGCCGACGAACACGACCTCGTCGTGCGCGGCTTCCTGACCTTCCTCGACCCGCCGAAGGAATCGGCTGCGCCGGCACTCGCCGCGCTGCGCGAAAACGGTGTCGCGGTGAAGGTGCTGACGGGCGACAACCCGATCGTCACGATGAAGGTATGCCGCCAGGTCGGCCTCGAACCCGGCAAGCCGATCCTCGGCACGGAGATCGAAGCGCTCGACGACGCGACGCTCGCGCAGGTCGTCGAACGCACGACGGTGTTCGCGAAACTGACGCCGCTGCAGAAGGCTCGCATCGTCAAGGCGCTGCAGGCGAACGGCCACACGGTCGGCTTCCTCGGCGACGGCATCAACGACGCCCCCGCGCTGCGCGACGCCGACGTCGGCATCTCGGTCGACAGCGGCGCCGACATCGCGAAGGAAACCGCCGACATCATCCTGCTCGAAAAGAGCCTGATGGTGCTCGAGGAAGGCGTGATCAAGGGCCGCGAGACGTTCGGCAACATCCTGAAGTACCTGAACATGACCGCGAGCTCGAACTTCGGCAACGTGTTCTCGGTGCTCGTCGCCAGCGCGTTCCTGCCGTGGGAGCCGATGCTCGCGACGCAGCTGCTCGTGCTGAACCTGATCTACGACACGTCGCAGATGCTGCTGCCGTGGGACAAGATGGACCCCGAGTTCCTGAAGAAGCCGCGCAAGTGGGAAGCCGGCAACATCAGCCGCTTCATGCTGTGGGTCGGGCCGACGTCGTCGGTGTTCGACATCACGACGTACATCCTGATGTGGACGGTATTCGGCGCGGGTGCGATGTATCACCTGAACGGCGGTTCGGGCGGCCAGATCGTGATGAACTCCGGCTGGTTCATCGAGAGCCTCGTGTCGCAGACGCTCGTCGTGCACCTGCTGCGCACGCAGAAGATCCCGTTCCTGCAGAGCACGGCCGCGCTGCCGGTGCTGCTGTCGACGTTCACCGCGATCGCGATCGGCTGCTGGCTGCCGTTCTCGCCGTTCGCGGAGTCGCTCGGCTTCATGCACCTGCCGGGCACCTTCTGGCTGTGGCTCGCCGCGACGATGGTCGGCTATATCCTGCTCGCGCAGATCGTCAAGACGATCTACGTGCGCCGCTACAAGCAGTGGTTCTGATTCCGTTCGGATGACGATGTACCGGCCCGCGCAACGCGCGCGGGCCGGCCTTTCACGACGCTCTATCGGTAATGTGATGAAAAGAATCCTTCCGCTCGCCGCCGCGAGCGCACTCCTCGCACCGTTCGACGCCTATCCGGCTCACCCGCTCGTCAGCGACGATACGGGCACGCAGGGCAACGCGAACTGGCAGTTCGAGTTCAACGGCGAGGAAACCTCGAAGCAGGACGACAACGGCCGCCACCAGCTATGGAACGCGACGCTCACGCGCGGGTTCGGCGAACACGTCGACCTCTACGTCAACGCGCCTTATACGCATCTGCAAACACGGACCGACGAGAACGGCGCGGGAATCGGCGATGTCGAGATCGGCATGAAATGGCGCTTCGTCGAACGCGGGCCGCTGTCGCTCGCGCTGAAACCGAAGGTGACGATGCCGACCGGCAACGACGGCCGCGGGCTCGGCACCGGCCGCGTCGGCACCGGCGCGACGCTGCTCGCGCAGGCCGACATCGCTCGCTTCTCGCTGCTTGCGAATGCGGGCCTCACTTACCAGCCGAATCGCCAGGGCGACCTGACGTCGATCTGGGCCGTGTCGGGCGCGGCGATCTACAAGGCGACCGACAAGCTGCAGATCGTGGCCGACATCGGCACGTCGCGCAACACGGAGCGCGGCGCCGGCGCGAATCCCGCATTCGCGATCGCGGGCGCGATCTATTCGCCGAAGCCGTGGCTCGATCTCGACATCGGCTACCGGCGCGGGCTGAACGACCAGACCTATCGTCATTCGGTGATGGGCGGCGTGACGGCGCGCTGGTGACACGCAGGTGTGCGGCATCGAGCCGCATACCGAACCGCCAGACGACGGGCCGCTTCCAGCGGCCCGTTTTTCATTGCGCGTCGTTCGCACCGAACAGTTGCGCGCACACGGCGCGCCCTTCATCGGTCAGCGCGGCGCTGCCGGTGCCGTCTTCGTTCAGCGTCGTCGCACTCAGGCCCGCGGCGTCGAGCTGCGTCAGCACGCGGCGCAGCGTGCTCATCGGCAATTGCGCGCGTTTCGCGATCTTCGGCAGCGACCAGGTCTTGCCGGCCGGATCGCTCGCGGCGTCGTTCAGCGTTGCGAGCGTCGCGACGAGTGCGGGATCGAGCGGGGATTCGTCGGATTCTGAGGTCATCGATTCGGTCCGTAGCAGACAGGTATTCATTCGCGCATTCAGCGCCGATTGCGGAGACTATATCGCTTCGTCCGTCAGGCGTCCTTGATCGCGGCACGCATGAACGACACGAAGCGCGTGGTCACGGGATCGTCGCGATCCGACCGCCACGCAAGCCCGACGCGCCACTTTGCATCCCGGCCATCGAGCGGCAGCACTGTCGCATCGCGCAGCAGGTACTGCGCGCGCGACGGGATGAATGCGACGCCGACACCGGCCGCGACCGACGTCAGCACCGACTGCACGTCCTCGGCCTGCTGCGTCACGTGCGGCACGAAGCGGCGCTCGACGCACCATCGATCGATCTGCGCGGCGAGCCCCGGGCCCCGCGCACGCTGCAGCGCGATGAAGCCGATCTCGTTGAGCACGTCGAGATCGGCCGGCACGCGCTTGAAGCCGAGATGCGGCGGCACCGCCAGCGCGAGCCCCTCGTCGATCACCTTGAACGACGACAAACCTTCGTCGGACGGCAGGCGCAGAAACCCGGCATCGAGCTTGCCCGCGCGCAGCCGGCGTGTCTGCTCGGACGACGACAGGTCGCTCAACGTGACCGCAATGCCCGGATTGCGGCGACGAAACTCCGCGACCCGCTTCGGCACGATCGTCAGCACCGACAGGCAAATGCCGAGCCGCAGATGCCCGCGCTGCCCGCTGGTCGCCTCCCGTGCGCGCGCGAGGATCTCGTCGGCATCGCGCACGAGCGCCTGCGCGTCGGGCAGGAAACGCTCGCCGAACGGCGTCAGTTCCGCGCCATGCCGCCCGCGCTCGAACAGCTTGCCGCCGAGGCTCGCCTCCAGCGCGCCGATCTGCTTGCTCAGTGCCGGCTGGCTCATGTGCAGCGCATCGGCCGCGCGGCTGAAATGGCACAGCTCGGTGACGGTCAGAAACGTACGCAGCAGTTTCAATTCCATTCTTAAAAGGAATCGTAACGATTGAAACATTCATTTTACCGATCGAATGCAATGACGTTCAATACGGGCATGCCCTTCCCGGAACCGACTGTCATGCCCCTCGATCATGCCGCCGACTGCGTGGCCGACCAGCCGTGCGATACGGCCGTCGCGAACGAACGCACCGCCGCGGCCGATACGCGTGCGCCGAAACGTCGTGCCGAACGCAGCGACGGACGCAGCCGCCGTTTTCGCTTCGGCGATGCGCTCGACGACGCGCCGCCGCGCGTGGTAACGGGGTCGATCGCGATCAGTTTCGCGGTCGTGTCGCGGCGGAACTGGCCGCGTTAAGCGGTATCGGCCGCGCAAAGCCCCGTCATGTCGATCCGATACACATTGCCGTCCGTGCCGACAACGTACAGCGCACGACCACGGCCGACCGCGCGTGCCACGCCCACCGGCGCCGAGCCACCATTCAGCATGCGATACGCGCGTACCACCCGTACCTGGCCATCGGTGCCCAGACGCACGAGCTGCAATACGTCGCGATCGCCGTATGCCCCGCACAACAGCGCCACGCATTCACCGTGCTGCGCTTGGTCTTCCATCACCGCGAACGCGTGACTGCCCTTGACCGGAACACGCCATGACGCAACAGGCTGCCGGTCGCGCAAGTGGACGAGCGCGAATTCGCTGTAGTAATACAGCCAGACGTCGTGGTCCCCTTGAACGTTGAGCGCATAACAGTCGTCGATCGGGCCCAGCCCGTCGGGCGGCGAGAACGCATGCAGCAGCTCGCCGCGCCGGCTCCAGGCGACCAGTCCGGGCGCCCCGACCGGCGCCTCCCAGCCGAAATTGCCGAAGACACCTTCGTCGAAATAGGACGTCCAGATCTCTCCCGTGCCCGTGACCTGCACGGACTGGATGCCGTCGCCCAGCAGTATTTCTCCGCAACGCGTGCCGTCGCGGCGATAGAGGCGGCCGTTCAGGTCGAAATCGTCCGGCCCGCGATAAGAGGATCGACAGCAGACCACCAGCAGATCGTCTCCCACCGGCTGGATCTCGTGAATATCGAACGGTTCGTTGTCGACGACGAGATCGAGCAGTGTTTCGCCGTCCCGCCACACAATCAAGCGATAGCGCTGCGCATCCGAGGGTGTCGTGATCGCGAACGAAGCGCCGTCGGAGCGTGTGCGGTCATCGAGCGGTTCCAGTGCAAATGCCATGTACAACGCATCGTCCGCGCCGACGTTGAAGGCAACGAGTTCACCTGTCGCGGACAGGCTGTCGATCGATGCAAGCGGCAGCACGGGCAGCGCGTGCGGTTGGCGTGACATGGGTTCTCCTGACGATGAGCTCGCCATCTTGCCGGCCGTACCATCGTTTGTCACGCCGGCGCGACATATCGACGCAAAACGCGGCACACCGCGGCGGCAGCCGGCAAAACAGCGCGCGGACGGCCAACCGCTATCGTCATCATCTCGCGAACGACCTTATAATTTCCCGCACCCGCTGACCGCCCATGCATTCCGCGCCGCCACCTCGCGCGTGGAAAGGAGACTTTCGCTTGACCGGCCTCATCGCGCGCGTGCCTCGCGCCCGGACCACGCTGATCCTCGCCCTCTCGTTCCTGCTGCTCGCGTTCGCCGCGAACGTGTCCGCGCAGCGCGTGCAGCCGCATCGCACCGCGCAGGCCCACGCGCACCCGCACAAGAAAGCCGTCAAGAAGAAACCCCACCGCAAGCACAAGGCGGTCAAGCATCGTCGCCCGAGTGCGAAGCATCAGACGATCAAGCGTCACGCCGCCCCGGCCCCGCATCGCCGCGCGAAGCGCACGAACGCCGTCCGCCCGCGCCCGGCCGCTGCGAAACCGCGCCTGATGGCAAGCTGCGGCTACTCCCCGCGCGCGGTCAATACCCTGCATTCACGTGCGGCCTACGTGCTCGACGTCGACTCCGGCACGCCGCTGCTGGCGCGCAACGCACGCACGGTGCGGCCGATCGCGTCGATCTCGAAGCTGATGACGGCCGTCGTCGCGCGTGACGCCGACCGTCCGCTGAACGGCGTGCTGCGCGTCACCGCGCGCGACCGCGACACGATCAAGTTCACCGGGTCGCGCCTGCAGGTGGGCTCGGAACTGTCGCGCCGCGAGATGTTCCATATCGCGCTGATGTCGTCGGAAAACCGCGCGGCCGCTGCGCTGAGCCGCGACTATCCGGGCGGGCGCGCCGCGTTCGTCAACGCGATGAATCGCGAAGCGCGCCGGCTCGGCATGCGCCATACGCACTTCCGCGAGCCGACCGGCCTGTCGCCGCACAACGTGTCGACGGCCGAGGATCTCGCGAAGCTCGTCGGCGCGGCGGCGCAGGACCCGCTGATCCGCTATTTCTCGACGGATACGTCGACCACCGTGCGCCCGGGCGACGGCGAGCTGGTGTACGTGAATTCCGACCCGCTCGTCCGCTACCGCCGCCTGCCGATCCGGCTGCAGAAAACCGGCTTCATCAACGAGTCGGGGCACGGCGTCGTGATGCGCATGCGTGTGAAGGGCCGCCGCGAAACGGTCGTGCTGCTCGGCGCACCGACGCGTGCGGGCGTCTCGAGCGATGCCATCAAGATCCATCGCTGGCTGTCCTGCTCGATCCAGTGAGCGCGCGGGCGGCCGGCGCATTCACCTACGGGAGCGCAGCCATGCAGGACGAATACCGCTTCAACGCCTTCGGCCGTCTACTCGCCGTCGTGCGCAAGGACGGCCGCTGGGCCGTGTTCGATCTCGGCACCGAAGGCAAGCGACGCGCGGCCAACCTGCACATTCCGTCCGCGCTCGCCGCCGACGAACTCGCGCAATACCTCGGCGACCTGCTGCACGAAAACGCGACCCCGAGATACAACGAGGTCGTACCGGTCCCGCTCCGCGGCGCGTAACCGAACACCCGGCCGTACCTCGATCCGGCGGTCAATTCGACAGTTAAACTTGCAAGTTTAACTGTCGTGTTCTATGATCCGCCGCATGAACCCTCCACGCAAATCCGGCGTTTCCGCCGATATCGTCGCTGCCGACCTGACCCTCGCGGTCGGCCAGCTGATCCGCCGGCTCCGCTCCGCGATCGAATCCGACGGGCTCGGCATGTCCCAGACGAGCGCGCTCGCGCGACTCCAGCGGCACGGGCCCATGACGACCGCCGATCTCGCGCGCGCCGAAGCGATGAAGCCTCAATCGATGAAGGCGATTCTCGCGAGTCTTGAGGAAGACGGTCTCGTCGAGCGCGAACCGCATCCGACCGACGGCCGCCAGATCCTGTTCCGGCTGACCGCGGCCGGCCTCGACGCGCGGCTCAAGCGCAACGCCGCCAAGCACAAGTGGCTCGGCGCCGCGATCGAGCAGCTCGACCCCGCAGACATCGACACGCTCGCCGCCGCAATCCCGCTGATCCGCCGCATCGGCGAGCAGTGAACCCGGCCCGCGCGCCCCGCGGCATTCGCGCGCACGGCTTTCCTCGTCCCTTCCACGGAGCCCCCATCATGAGCGCAACCCGTCTCGACACGAACACGGCACTCGTCGTCATCGACCTGCAGAAAGGCATCGTCGCCCTCCCCACCGCGCACCCGGTCGAGCCGGTGATCGCCCACGCCCGCGAACTGCTCGACGCCTTCCGCAGCCGCGGCCTGCCGGTCGTGCTGGTCAACGTCGCGGGCGGCGCACCGGGCCGCACCGAGCAATCGCCGCCCGTGGCGCAGCTCCCCGCCGACTGGACCGAACTCGTACCCGAACTGAACCGCCAGCCGAGCGACCACGTCGTGACGAAGCGGACCTGGGGCGCCTTCACCGGCACCGGTCTCGACGCGCACCTGAAGGCAGCCGGCGTCACGCAGATCGTGCTGGCGGGCGTCGCGACGAGCATCGGCGTCGAATCGACCGCGCGACAGGCGCACGAGCTCGGCTACAACGTGACGCTCGCCATCGACGCGATGACCGACCTCAAGGCGGACGCTCACGTCAACAGCGTCGAGCGGCTGTTCCCGCGCCTCGGCGAAACGGGCACGACGCAGGACATCGTCGCGCTGCTCGATCGGCGCGGCGCGTGAGCGACCCACGCATCCAGCCGGCGCCGGGCCACGCGGCCGGCCGGCTCGATCCGTCGATCTGGAAAGTCAGCACGGTCGCGACGCTCGGCTCGCTGCTGTCTCAGCTCGATGCGACGATCGTCAACGTGTCGCTGTCGAGCCTCGCGACCGACCTGCATGCGAGCCTGTCGACGATCCAGTGGGTGACGAGCGGCTACCTGCTCGCGCTGACGCTGGTGTTGCCGCTGAGCGGCTGGCTCGTCGACCGCATCGGCGCGAAGGCGCTGTATCTGTGGTGCTTCTCGGCGTTCACGCTCACGTCGGCCCTGTGCGGGCTCGCGTGGTCCGCGCCGTCGCTGATCGCCTTCCGCGTGCTGCAAGGGGTCAGCGGCGGGCTGCTCGCGCCGATGGCGCAGATGATGATCGCGCGTGTCGCCGGCCAGCAGATGGCGCGCGTGATCGGCTACGCGGCCGTGCCCGTGCTGCTCGCGCCGATCCTCGGCCCGGTCGTGGCCGGCGCGATCCTGCAACATGCGTCGTGGCGCTGGCTGTTTCTCGTGAACCTGCCCGTCGGCGTGCTGGCGCTCGCGCTGGCCGCGCGGTTCCTGCCCGCCGACCGTAACGACGCGCCACGGCGCACGCTCGACTGGGTCGGCCTCGCGCTGCTGTCGCCGGGGCTCGTGCTGTTCCTGTACGGCATCG
>NZ_ASSI01000151.1:0-12010 GCF_000466765.1 Burkholderia sp. AU4i
CGGGCTTGCGCCGCAGCGCGAAGATGAACAGGCCGATCCCGCCGAGCAGGTTGCGCAGCCCCGACAGCAGCAGCGGCGGGAACGACTGCAGCGCGAAATGCAGGCCGCTGTAGGTCGAACCCCAGACGAAATAGATGAACACGAGCGCCAGCGCGACGCGGCCGCCGCGGCTTTGCGGCAGGCGGATCCGGAACGAGAAGCGGGCGAGGAAATCGAGGAGACGGTCGAGCGGCGTCATCGCGCAGCCTGCCCGCACGTCGCGCCGCGTGCTCCGCTGAAAGACGCCGGCGATGCCGGCAAACGGCCCTGGCGGGACCGGGAAGGCAGAGCGAACGTGCGGAACGACATGGCAGTGCGAACGGCGACGAAAGAGAACCGGCAGGCGGCGGCAGAGGGACAAAAAAAATGCGCGCAACCGCTTCGGCTGCGCACGCTCCGCATTATGGCATCAAGGATTCGAAAGCATCATCGGACCTGTCTGAAAGGATCGCGAATGATGTTTCCGCGCGACATTTTACGGCCGGCGGGCGGGTGAAATCGGGGGCCGGATACGCCGCGCGCATGCGCTGCCGGTGCCGGCTCGCCCCCACTGCCGACGGCAATCCGCCGCGCGCGAGCCAGGCATCGGCCGAACGGCCAGTCCTGCACACCGGCCACGGCTTCCCCCTTATCGTGACGGTCGACTCACGCGCCGCGTGCCCTGCGCGACCTTCGTTCAAAACCCGCCACACCCATACAAAATTTTGTATAATTCGACCATTCTTCCGCCGAAGCCGGTTGTTTTCGTCGGCAGCGCCCTCGCCGATCTTCGCGGTTTTCCGCTGCCCGCGCGACGCGAAGCCGGCCACCAGATCGACCAGGTGCAACGCGGCCTGGCGCCGGACGACTGGAAGCCGATGCGCACCGTCGGCGTCGGCGTGCGGGAAATTCGCCTGCGCGAAACGAGCGGTGCATTCCGGATCATTTACGTCGCGACCTTCGCCGACGCCGTCTACGTGCTTCACTGCTTCAGGAAGCAATCGGCGCGCACGACCAGGGCCGATATCGATCTGGCCGCCCGGCGCTATCGCGCGCTGATGATGGAGAGGAAACGATGACCAACGAACGTTACGAGAGCGTCTGGGACGCAATCGAGGGCCAGCCGGCCGAAGCCGAGAACATGAAGCTGCGCTCCGAACTGATGATCGCACTCAAGCAGCGCATCGCGCAGCTCGAGCTCAGCCAGGCCCAGGCCGCGAAACAGCTGGGTGTCACGCAGCCGCGCGTCTCCGACCTGCTGCGCGGCAAGATCAACCTGTTCGGGCTCGACGCGCTCGTCAACATGGCGGCGGCTGTCGGCCTGCGCGTCGACCTCCAGGTGCGTGAATCCGCGTGATGCATCGCGGCACGCGCCGCCACCGCATGCCACGCACCGCTCACGATCCGCCGAACCAGTTGTACCCCTGATCGACCCAATAGCCGCCCGGATACGTATCGGTCACGAAGATTTCCATGATGTGCTTCGGGTTCTTGTAGCCGAGCTTGGTCGGCATCCGCAGCTTCATCGGGAAGCCGAATTCCGGCGGCAGCCGACGGCCGTCGTAGTCGAACGCGAGCAGCGTCTGCGGATGCAGCGCGGTCGGCATGTCGATGCTCTCGTAGTAATCGTCCGCGCACTTGAAGCCCACGTACTTCGCCCGTGTATCGGCGCCGGCCCGTGCGAGAAACGCGCCGAACGGCGTCCCGCCCCACCGGCCGATCGCGCTCCACCCTTCCACGCAGATATGTCGCGTGATCTGCTCCGCGTGCGGCAGCGCATACAGTTCGTCGAGCGTCCACACGCGCTTGCCCGTCACGCGGCCGGACAGCACGAGCCGGTACGTCGACGCATCGACGTGCGGCACGTCGTCGATCCCGTAGTACGCGTTGAACGGGAACGGTCGCGTGATGTCGGCTTCGGTGTAGGTCGGTGCGAGCCGTTCGCCGCTGAACAGCCACGCCTGCACGCGGTCGTTCATGCGCGACACCGTCTCGAGGAACGTGTTGACCGACGCGTCGTCCTTCAACGTGCAGCCGGTCAGCATCGTCAGGCCGCCGAGCGTCAGGATGCGCCGGTTGAAGAGGCGCCGCGACGGCATCTCGAGCTCGCGGCGCACGTCGAGCTCGAGCGACTTCCGGTCGAGCGTCCAGCGCGAACCGTCGCGCTTGTATTCGGATTCCGACATGATGATTTCCTTCGCCCGCGGCTCGCGGGTCAGCGACCGCGCAGCATCGCGAGCAGCGAGCGCGGCACCAGCAGCGCCATCGCGACGTGAACGACAACGAATGCGACGAGCAGCGACATCGCCCAGAAGTGCACGACACGCGCGTTGTCGTAGCCGCCGAACAATTCGCGCAGCAGCGGGAATTGCACGGATTTCCAGATCGTGAGGCCCGACAGCACCAGCACGACGAGATCGACGATCGCGGTCAGGTAAGCGGCACGCTGCACCGCGTTGTAGACGCTCAGGTCGTCGTGCGACAGCCGTCCGCCCAGCGCGGCACGCACGTCGCGCCATATCGACGCCGGCGTGACCGGCAGCATCTTGCGCGCGAGGCGCCCCGTCGCGATCGACATCGCGAGGTAGAACAGCCCGTTGCCGACCAGCAGCCACATTGCCGCGAAATGCCATTGCAGCGCGCCGCCGAGCCAGCCGCCCAGCGTGATGCCGTGCGGAAACACGAACGACGGATAGATCGGCGACGCATCGTAGATGCGCCAGCCGGACAGCACCATCAGGATCGCCGCGAGCGCATTGAGCCAGTGGCTCGCGCGCACCCACAGCGGATGAATCGGGCGCGCGGGCGGCGTGGCGGTCGCGCGGCCGGTAGCGGGAACGGTTTGCATGATGAAGACTCCGGGAATGAGTCGACGAGACAGGATGCGGTGCGGGCGGCCGCCGTGCGACGCACGCGCCGGCCGCGCCGCGTCCGCTTCCGTCAGTTCGACGGCGCCATCTTGTCGCCCGACGGCTTGCCCATCTCGTCGTGCGACATCGCGTCCTTCTTCATCGCGTCTTTCTTCATCGCATGCTTCTTCATGCCGTCCTTCTTCATCGCGTCATGGCCCATTGCATCCTTGGCCATCGCGTCGTGGCCCATCGCGTCCTTCGACATCGACGAACCCGGCTGCGACATCGCGTCGTTCTGCGCATACGCGCCCGTGGCGATCGTGGCGATAGCGGCGACGCAAGCGGCGATCAGTACTTTTTTCATGACATCTCTCCAAAACATGGGTTTAAGGAGCCGAATAGACGGACGACGTCGCGGGAAATGACAGCCGCTGCGAAAAATTTTTTTGAGGTTGCGCGAAAGCGCGCCATGTTGCACCGCTTCGCCCCGGCCGGCCAAGCCGTGGGGCCATGCGGCGGCGACGCGCGCTGCCATTTCGACGGGCCATCGCACCGCCCGCCATGCTGCGGCCGCACCGGGGCAGCCGATCCTCTCCCGGTTGAAACCGCCGCGAAGCCAGTGTATCGTGTGCGCTGCTAACGCGGGGGTCCTGCAATGCGCGCGGTCAAACAACCGGCATTGCGGGTGAGAAATACCCTTTGAACCTGATCTGGATAATGCCAGCGCAGGGAAGCGTACGGATTTCGCCGCCATCCTTCTGACGAAATCCGCCGCCTCACCAAGCCTCGTCTCCTGCTTAGCTCGAGCCCCACATTCGTCAAGGGCTCCGGGCAAGCGCCGAAGCGCCTGTCCGGCGCTCATACAGGAGATTGCATGAACGCCAATCCGAAGTTTCTGTCCGCCGACGCACACGTCGACGCCGCCGCTGTCGCCCCGCTGCCCAATTCGCGCAAGGTTTATGTAACCGGCTCGCAGCCCGACATCCGCGTGCCGATGCGTGAAATCACGCAGGCCGATACGCCGACCGGCTTCGGCGGCGAAAAGAACCCGCCGATCTACGTGTACGACACGTCGGGCCCCTATACCGATCCGGACGCGAAGATCGACATCCGCGCGGGCCTGGCCGCGCTGCGCCAGGGCTGGATCGAGGCACGCGGCGACACCGAAGTGCTCGGCGGCCTGTCGAGCCAGTACGGCCTCGAGCGCGCGGCCGACCCGGCCACCGCCGACCTGCGGTTCCCGGGCCTGCACCGCAATCCGCGCCGCGCACAGGCCGGCAAGAACGTCACGCAGATGCACTACGCGCGCCAGGGCATCATCACGCCGGAAATGGAATTCATCGCGATCCGCGAGAACCAGCGCCGCGCCGAGTACCTCGAGAGCCTGAAGGCGAGCGGCCCGAACGGTGCGAAGCTCGCCGCGATGATGGGCCGCCAGCACCCGGGCCAGGCGTTCGGCGCTGCGGCCTTCGGCGCGAACGCGCCGGCCGAGATCACGCCGGAATTCGTGCGCTCGGAAGTGGCATGCGGCCGCGCGATCATCCCCGCGAACATCAACCACCCGGAATCCGAGCCGATGATCATCGGCCGCAACTTCCTCGTGAAGATCAACGCGAACATCGGCAACTCGGCCGTCACGTCGTCGATCGGCGAGGAAGTCGACAAGATGACGTGGGCGATCCGCTGGGGCGGCGACACGGTGATGGACCTGTCGACCGGCAAGCACATCCATGAAACGCGCGAGTGGATCATCCGCAACAGCCCGGTGCCGATCGGCACGGTGCCGATCTACCAGGCGCTGGAAAAGGTCAACGGCAAGGCCGAGGACCTGACCTGGGAAATCTTCCGCGACACACTGATCGAGCAGGCCGAACAAGGCGTCGACTACTTCACGATCCACGCCGGCGTGCGCCTGCAGTACGTGCCGCTCACCGCGAACCGGATGACGGGCATCGTGTCGCGCGGCGGCTCGATCATGGCGAAGTGGTGCCTCGCGCATCACAAGGAAAGCTTCCTGTACGAACACTTCGAAGAGATCTGCGAGATCATGAAGGCGTACGACGTGAGCTTCTCGCTCGGCGACGGCCTGCGCCCGGGCTCGATCTACGACGCGAACGACGAAGCGCAGCTCGGCGAGCTGAAGACGCTCGGCGAACTCACGCAGATCGCGTGGAAGCACGACGTGCAGGTGATGATCGAAGGCCCCGGCCACGTGCCGATGCAGCTCATCAAGGAGAACATGGATCTCCAGCTCGACTGGTGCAAGGAAGCGCCGTTCTACACGCTCGGGCCGCTGACCACCGACATCGCGCCGGGCTACGACCACATCACGTCCGGCATCGGCGCCGCGATGATCGGCTGGTTCGGCACCGCGATGCTGTGCTACGTGACGCCGAAGGAACACCTCGGCCTGCCGAACAAGGACGACGTGAAGGAAGGCATCATCACGTACAAGCTCGCCGCTCACGCCGCCGACCTGGCGAAGGGCCACCCGGGTGCGCAGGTGCGCGACAACGCGCTGTCGAAGGCGCGCTTCGAGTTCCGTTGGGAAGACCAGTTCAACATCGGTCTCGATCCGGACAAGGCGCGCGAATTCCACGACGAAACGCTGCCGAAGGATTCGGCGAAGGTCGCGCACTTCTGCTCGATGTGCGGCCCGCACTTCTGCTCGATGAAGATCACGCAGGACGTGCGCGAGTTCGCGGCGCAGCAGGGTGTGTCGGAAACCGAAGCGCTGAAGAAGGGGATGGAAGTCAAGGCAGTCGAGTTCGTCAAGACCGGCGCCGAGATCTATCACCGTCAATAAGCACGCGCGGCGGTCCGCCCGGACCGCTGCGTCTCGCGCTCAGGCGCTGCGCAAGCCCGCTTTCGAGCGGGCTTTTTTGCGCGTGTGCACACCGCGTGCCTGCCGACGCGAGGGAAACAAATGATTACGAAACCGCCCGAGCCTTAACAAGTCCTTACAGCTGCGCCACGGGACGGCGCGTAGATTGGGGTCATGCGCGGTCGCCAGCCGGTCGCGCGACCTCCGTTCACTACCACAAGGACAACGATCATGAATTCGATTCGGCGTTTTGGGGTATGCGCTCTGCTCGTCGCGACGGTGGCCAGCCTGTCGGCCTGCGATTCGATGTCACGACGCCAGCGCGATACGGCAATCGGTGCGGGTGTCGGCGGCGTCGCCGGCGCGGCGATCGGCGGCAGCGCGCTGTCGACGCTCGGCGGCGCAGCGGCCGGCGGCATCATCGGCAACCAGGTCGGCAAGTAAAAGAGGCGGCGCAGCGCGCCGCGACAGTCGGCCAGACGGCGTTTTCGCGGTGCGGAAGCGCCGTTTTCGCATGCGGCGCCGCAACGTGGCCGGCAGCCCGTGCGGAAATGATCCGTTACCGTTTTGCACACCGTGTCATCGGCGCGCGGCCTAAGCTTAAGCATCTGCCGATTGCCGGCTCCGCCGGAGAGACATCATGAACAGGACCCTCGTCGCCGCGGCGCTCGCCTGCGTGACGCTCGCCGGCTGCTACTACCCGTACGGCTATTATCCCGGCGGCTATTACACGGCTGCACCGGCCCCGGTCTATGTCGATCCGGGCCCCGCCTATTACTATCCGGCACCTGCCTATGCGCCCGCATGGGGCGGCTATTGGGGACCGGCGGTATCACTCAATTTCGGCTTCGGCGGACGCGGCGGCTGGCGCCATCACTGACCGGGCTCGACCGCCGGAACGCGGCTATCCCGTGCCGGCAACCGGCGACATTCCCGTTTCTTGTCATTTCATCGAAACGTGAAACGACGGGCTGGTAACGGGGTGTAAGATTCTCCGCATCCCTTCCCCGCCCCTCACACTCGATGTCGCCCAAAAACGCCCTTCTGCTGACCGTGCTCGCCGCCCTGTGGGGCGCGTCGTTCCTGTTTATCCGGATCGGCGTCGTCGATCTCGGCGTGGCGCCGCTGATGGCGTTGCGGGTCGGTATCGGCGCGCTGTTTCTCGCGGGCTTCGCGCTGACGCGCTTCAAACCCGCCGACCTCGGCACCCGGCTGCGCCGTCACGCGTGGCCGTTGTTCGTCGTCGGCGCACTGAACTCGGGCATCCCGTTCTGCCTGTTCGCGTTCGCCGAGCTGACGCTGTCGGCCGGCGTGACGTCGGTGATCAACGCGACGACGCCGCTCTGGGGCGCGCTCGTGGCCTACCTGTGGCTGAAGGACAAGCTGTCGCTGCCGCGTGCGCTCGGCCTCGTGATCGGGTTCGCCGGCGTGCTCACGCTCGTGTGGAACCAGATCGCGAATGCGCATGGCGAAACGGGCGCCGCGGCGACCGCGCTCGCCGCCGTCGCGGCGCTCGGCGCGACGCTGCTGTACGGTATCGCGGCCAATTACACGAAGCGCAAGCTGACCGGCGTCGATCCGCTCGTCAACGCGACCGGCAGCATGATCGGCTCGACCGTCCTGCTGCTGCCGTTCGCGATCGCCACCTGGCCGGCCGCGCCGGTCAGCGCGCACGCGTGGGGCTCGGTGCTCGCGCTCGGCGTCGCCTGCACGGGCATCGCGTATTTCATCTTCTTCTACCTGATCGCGCATGTCGGCCCCGCCCGCGCCATCACCGTGACGTTCGTGATTCCGGTGTTCGGCCTGCTGTGGGGCGCGCTGTTCCTCGGCGAACACGTGTCGGCCGTGATGATCGAAGGCTGCGCGATCGTGCTCGTCGGCACCGCGCTCGCGACCGGCGTGATCAAGCGGATTCCCGGGATCCGGCCGCGCAGCGGCGAAGCGACCTGACGATTCATTCGGGTGCACGTATCGCCATCGGTCGGGCCGTGATGCGCTCCGACCGGGTGCCGGCCGTTCTCCGCGTCGCCATGGAGGGTGCCGCAGCGCCGCCGGCATTCGTCTGACGGCGACATGCGCTCGCGGCCCTGCCGGCCGCCGGGATTTTCCGCGTCGCCTCATCGCGCTCACCATGCTCGCCAAACCGCCGGGTCGTCATGTGCGGCGGCGGCGCCCTTCGCGTCGCGGCGATGATGCGCGGCACGCATGCGCGCCGCGCCGGCCGCAGCCGCATACCCGCGTGCGTCTGGAGTTTCCCTGATACGCGAGCGGCCCCGTTCCCGTTACACTCCGAACACTTACCCGCAGAAGGCGGCCTCGATGTCTCACGTCCTCTCGCGTCCGCCGGCGCGTGCGACCGCTTCAGCGCGGCGGCGCGCTACCGCCCCGCCGCTCGCCCCCGGGCTCCGTTGACATGAAGCCCGCGCGCGACCTCTCGCTCGACTCCCTGCTCGACCGTCTCACGCCGACGCCCGGCGGCTGGGTCGCCACCTATCGCACCACGACGCTGCGCAGCGTGTTCCAGCCCGTGCTGTCGATCACGCACAAGCGGGTCGTCGGTTACGAGGCGCTGCTGCGTGTCGTCGACGCGAACGGCGCACTGATCTCGCCCGCCGCGCTGTTCGACAAGACGCGCGCCGACGCCGACGCGCTGCTGCTCGACCGGCTCGCGCGCTGCCTGCATACGGCCAACTTCGTCGCGCAGGGCATCGGCGACGGCTGGCTGTTCCTGAACGTCACGCCGCGCGTGCTCGACTCGGGCCTCGTGCAGCGCGAATTCGTCGAGGCGCTGTGCCGGCATTTCGCGCTGCCGCCGAACCGCATCGTGCTGGAGGTGGTCGAACAGCCGTCGCGCGACGAAGCCGCGCTCGCCCGCACGATCGACATGATCCAGCATCGCGACTTCCTGATCGCGATCGACGATTTCGGCACCGGATTCTCGAACTTCGACCGCGTGTGGCGCGCGCGCCCGGACATCGTCAAGCTCGATCGCTCGCTCGTCGAACGCGCGACCGGTTCGGCCGACGATCGCCGCATCATGCATCACCTCGTGTCGATGCTGCACCAGGCCGGCGCGATGGTGCTCGCCGAGGGCGTCGAAAACGACGATTCGCTGCAGGCACTGATGGAAGCCGACATCGATTTCGTGCAGGGTTTCCAGTTCGGCCAGCCCGACGCATCGATCGCCCACGCCAGCGCGGCAGCACCCGCGATGCTCGACGCCGCGTGGCAACGCTTCATCGCCCGCCGGCACACGCCGGTCGTCGCCGAGCAGCCGGGCTTCGATGCGATCGAGCGGCTCGTGCTGACCGGCGCGGCCGCGTTTTCCGCGAGCGGCAACCTGCAGGACGCCGCGCAACGCGTGTTCACGGTGCCGGCCGCCCGCCGCGTGTTCGTCACCGACGAAACCGGCGAGCAGTTCCTGCCGTCGATCGGCGCGCCCGCCGACGACGGCCAGGCCGGCGTCACCCGCCTCGCACCGCTCTTTCCGGAGACCCACAGCAACTGGTCGCGGCGCCCGTATTTCCAGCGCGCGATCGCCGCGCCCGGACGCGTCGCGCTGATGGGCCCGCACTTCTCGCTGACGGAAGGCCGCGACTGCTATACGGCCGCCGTCGCGATCCGCGCGCAGAGCCGGCTCGTCGTGTTCTGCGTCGACTTCGTACTCGACAGCGCCGGCACCGTGATGCGGTAACCGGCGCGGGTGCGAGCGCCCGGCTGCCGCACCCGTGGTTCGTCCGCCCCGCCATTCGTCAGTCGATCACCTTCCCTCTTCCCGACTTCACCGCGCTGCGGCGCGACTTGTGCTCGAGCCGCCGCTCCTTCGACGCGCGCGTCGGCCGCGTGGCGACCCGTGCGCGCGGCGTGAACGCAACGCCGGCGATCAATGCATCGAGGCGCGCCAGCGCGGCTTCGCGGTTTTTCTCTTGGGTGCGGTATTCCTGCGACTTGATCACGACGATGCCGTCGCGCGTGATGCGCTGGTCGGACAGCGCGAGAAGCCGCTCCTTGATGACAGGCGGCAACGACGACGCGCGGATGTCGAAGCGCAGGTGAATCGCGCTCGACACCTTGTTCACGTTCTGCCCGCCGGCGCCTTGTGCGCGCACGGCCGTCCATTCGACCTCGGCCGGATCGAGCGTATAGCGGATCATCATCGCGACGCCTCCATGCGGCGCCGTGCAAGCGCCTCGTCGACGCGTGCCGCGAGCCCCGAATCGCGCTGCGTGCGCGTCGCGACGGCCTGCGCCAGCACGCGCCGCGGCCCGATCACCTGCACGCGCGTACGGGCACGCGTGACGGCCGTATAGACGAGTTCGCGCGTGAGCACACGGCCGAACGATGCCGGCAGCACGAGCGCGGCTTCGTCGAATTCCGAGCCCTGCGATTTGTGGACCGTCAGCGCGAACGCGGTTTCGTGCGGCGGCAGCGCAGCCGGCGACACCGCGCGCGCGGTGCCGTCCGCACGCCGGAACCACACGCGCAGCACGCCGTGCGCGTCGGGCAGCGCAATGCCGATATCGCCGTTGAACAGCCCGAGCGCGTAGTCGTTGCGCGTCACCATGATCGGCCGCCCCGTGAACCAGTGCGCGCCGACCGCCAGCGGCACGCGCGCCGCGTGGCGCACATGCGCGGCCACGAGCGCATTGACGTGCTCCGCGCCGCGCAAGCCGCTGCGGGTCGCGCACAGGATCCGGAACCGGTTGAGCGCGTCGAACAGCGGCAGCGGATCGGGCACCGGCGCGGCCAGCGCGTCGCGCAACGCGTCGAGGTAAGCACCGAACCGCCGCGCGAGCCGCTCGAGCGTCGACGTCGCGAGCGACTCGCCCGCATCGTCATGGAATGACGCGGCCGCCGAATCGTCGGCGGGCAACGCGTCGAGCGCGGCCTGCACGTCGCCGCTGCGGATCGCGAGCGACAGCCGCCCGATCGGCGAATCGAGGCCGAAGCGGTAGTTGCGTTCGAGCCAGACGACGCAGTCGGCGAGCGGTGCGGGTGCCGGTGCGGGCGTGGGCGCGGCGGACGCGGCGGCGGGTTCGCCCGGCGAGTTCGATGTGACCGACGCAAGCGCCACGTCGCCTGCGTCGAACGGCGGCAGCTCGACGGCGTCGAGCCACGCCAGTTCGTCGACCTCGATCCATGCGGAAGGCTCGCCTGCATCACCGGCTTCACCGGTTTCGGCCGGCGGCGGCGCGACGTTGGACGACGAAACTTCGTCATCCTGCGGTTCGTCGTCGAAGAGCGATGCCTGTCTCGCATCGGCCTTCCGTCGCGACGCCGGCTTGCGTGTAGCGACAAGCGCCGATGGCGGCGCCGGAACGCGGGACGCGGCGGAAACCGGATGCGCAGCGGGAACGGCCGCGGCCACGGTCGCGGCCTCGTCCTGCACCGGCAGCGCCGCGACGAATGCCGCCTCGTCGATGCCGAGCGCCTGCGCGATGCGCGTGCGCGCCGCGGCGGTAAACGCCGGCCGCGCGCTCAGCTCCGCGAATACGGCACCCGCCTCGACCGCGGCCAGTTGATCCTTGTCGCCGAGCAGCACGAGCCGCGCCCCCGGCGCGAGCGCATCGAGCAGATGCGCGGCGAGCGCGACGTCGATCATCGATGCCTCGTCGACGACGATCAGGTCGTACGGCAGCGGATTGTCGCGATGATGCCGGAAACCGGCCGCCCCGCCGCCGCCCAGCAGCCGGTGCAGCGTGTACGACGTATCGGGCAGGCGCGCCGCGAGTTCGGGCGGCAGGTCGCCCGCCCGCGCATGCAGTGCTTCCTGCATCCGCTGCGCGGCCTTGCCGGTCGGCGCGGCCAGCGCGACGCGCAGCCCCGGATGCGCATCGAGCAGACAGGCCAGCACGCCGACGACGGTCGTCGTCTTGCCCGTACCCGGGCCACCGCTGACGATCGTCACGCGGCCGGTCAGCGCGACGATCGCCGCGACGCGCTGCCAGTCGACTTCGCCGTTCGCCGGCCCGAAGTAACGCGCGAGACTGTCGCGCAGCCGGTCGGGCGCCAGACCTTCGTCCGGCATGGTCGCACCGGCCTGCGCGACGAGCGCATCGGCGAGCCGCCGTTCGTAGTCGAAATAGCGCGACAGGTACAGGTGGTCGTGGCGGTCGACGATCAGCGGCCGCTCGTCGCCACGCGCGAGCGTGCCGAACGCGACCACGCCGCTCGCGGCGAGCGCCGCGCGAACCTCATCGAGCGGTGTTTCGTAGCGCTGCGCGAGCGCGCCGAGCGCGACGCACACGTGGCCGCCCGCGGTCGCACGACTCGTCGCGAACGCGGCGCGCGCCGCCCAGAGATCGGAAGAGCACAC
>NZ_ASSI01000152.1:0-57930 GCF_000466765.1 Burkholderia sp. AU4i
GGCATCGGTGAAGGCGCCGGTGCTGCCGGCGGCGGTGTGCGGATTGCGCCGTTCCAGCCGCCGCGTGCAGCCGACGGCCGCGCGTCGTGCACGGGCGGCGGGCCGCCCGGCGCAACCTGCATCGGCCCGCCCGGTTGCGGACGGCCTTGTCCCGGCGGCATGCCTCCGGGGCCGAGCCGCGGTTCCGGACGATGCGCCCAGCGATCGCGGTCGTGATACCACGGACGGTGCCGGTAATAACGATCCCAGTACGCGGCGATCGCGAACCCCGTCACCGGAACCCCGATGATCGCGCCGTATTCGAGCAACGGCACGTAGCTGCCCTGGTACGGATACTCGAGCAACTGCGCATCGATCCAGCCGCGCACGCCCGGCAGCGCGACGTCGCACCACGAGTAGTCGCTCAGGCAGCCGAAGACGTCCAGCGCCGTGTCGGGCGGAATCTGCGCCACCACCGGATAGTCGGGCGCCGGCCCCGCAAACAGTTCGGCCGGCGAGTTCGTGTAGGCGCTGCTCTGCGCATCGGCGACGCCCGGCGCGGCCGCGAGGCCGAGCAGGACGGCGTACAGACTTCGGACAATCGAATTCGTCATGATGCTCTCCCGCGCGGTGCCGCCGCGCGCCGGTCAGTGCCGATGCCCGCCCCAGCCGCCACCCCAGTGGCCGCCGCCCCACGGACGATGCCAGTCCCCGCCGCGTCCGCGCCAGTGGCCACCACCCCAGCCGCCCCAGAAGCCGACCGAGATCGCCGGCGCTCCCCAGCCGTACCAGCCCGGGTAATACGCGGGGGCATAGTACGGATACGGATAGGGATACGGCGGCGGATAGGCCGGCGCGACGTAGACGGGAGCCGGGTCGGCCACGGGTGGCGCGACCGCCGTCGAGCCCTGGCTCGGTGCGGCGGTACCCGGTGCAGCCGGCGTGACGGGTATCTCGCGCTGCGTCAGCGTGGCCGGCGCCGGCGCGTAATACGGCGCATAACCGTACGGACTCGTGTAATAACAGCCGCCGAGGGCCAGCGTGGTCAACGCGAGTACCGCACACCTCGCGGCAGGAATCGGGGTCATTTCTTGCTCCGGCGGAATCTGCGCTGCGCAGCCAGGCTGCGCGCCTGACTCTAGCTTACGTCCCCTGCAGATTTCCGCCCGGTATGATCGGTTACTTTTTGTTTCCGGCACCCTATGCGCGCGCAGGCACGCCGCGTGCTGGCAGGTCTGCCGCGCCCGCGTTGAAGTTCGCGCAAATGCCCTCAACTTGAACGATGTCAGGCTGGCCGGCGCGGACGGGGTTCGCGAGCAACCGGCGGCCCGAAACCGGCGGACTTCGGCCCGCCCAGACAGGAGCGCGGCTCACGCCGCCATCGACATGACTACGCCACGCCCCACTCCCCGGGCGGACACGCCGCTCGATCCGATCATCCAGTTGCTGGCGCTCGCCGGCGAACAGGGTTATCTGACCCACGCCGACCTCGTCGACGCGCTGCCGCCCGAAAGCGACAGCCCCGACGCGCTCGACGTCGTGCGCGCCGCACTCGCCGACATCGGCATCGCCGTGCTCGACGAGCCGGCCGCGCCAGCGCCGTTCGCCGGTTCGTCGCCGGTCGACGTCGATCGCGATGCGCTCGACGAAGGCCGCGCGATGCTCGGCGACCTCGCACGCGGCACGAGCGCGTCGACCGACCCGCTCGCGCTCTACATGCGGCGCATGCAGGCGGTGCCGCTGCTCACGCGCGAAGGCGAGATCGTGCTTGCCCGCGAACTCGAGACGGGCCGTCACCAGATCCTGCATGCGATCGCCGGCTATCCGGCGGCGGTCGACTCGCTGCTTGCGCGTCACCGCGCGACGGCGACGACCGGCGCCGCCGGGTCTTCCGACGGCGACGGCGACGCCCCCGACACGCCCGCCCCGGCCAGCTACGACGCACTGCAGGCGGCCGTCGCGGCCCTGCGCGGCGCGTTGCACGCGCATGGCGTCCGTTCGGACGAATACCGCGACGCGCGTAACCGCATGGCGGCCCTGCTCGGCTCGATCGCGTGGCTCGCACCGGCGGTCGACGACGCGAGCCGCGTCGTGGGCACGCTCGCGTCCGCGCCGCACGGCACCGAAGCAGGCGAAGCCGCCTGCTTCGACGCGGTCGCGCGGCGGGCACTCGCCGCAGCGCTCGCCGACGGCCAGCAGAAAGTGCGCGACGCCACGCGTGCGATGCTCGAGGCGAACCTGCGGCTCGTGCTGTCGATCGCGCGCAAGTACATGAACCGCGGCGTCGACCTGCCCGATCTCGTGCAGGACGGCAGCCTCGGCCTGATGCGCGCGATCGAGAAATTCGAATACCGCCGCGGGTTCAAGTTCTCGACCTATGCGACCTGGTGGATCCGCCAGGCGATCGCGCGCGCGGTCGCGGATCGCGCTCGCACGATCCGCGTGCCCGTGCACGTGGGCGACCAGTACCAGCGTGTGCGACGGCATGCACTGCGTTTTCACCAGCGCACGGGCCGCCGGGCGACACCGGCCGAACTCGCGGCCGAAACCGGCCTCGACGAGGACAAGCTGCGCGCGGTGCTCGCGCTGCCTGCCGAGCCCGTGTCGCTCGATGCGCCGCTGCCCGACGCGGACACCGGCCTCGTGGAGCTGATCGAGGACCAGGCTTCGGCCAGCCCGTTCGAGCAACTGGCCGACACGCGCATGCGCGAGTGTGTGCGGTCGCTGCTCCGGTCGGTCACGCCGGCCGAGGCCGACGTGCTGCGCCGGCGGTTCGGCCTCGGCGGCGCCGAGCCCGATACCTACGATGCGATCGCGCACGATGCCGGCATGTCGCGCGAACGCGTGCGCCAGATCGAGAAACGGGCGCTCGCCGCGTTGCGCACGGCTGCCGAGGCCGAGAACGCGCAGTCGTTTCTCGACGCGTGACCGCATCACGCGACGCACGGTCGTGCCCCGATCGGCACGACCGTGCGCCTCGCACCTGTGCTACGTTTGCTATTGACGTGCGTCAAGTTTTCTTCAACGCGTGTCGCGACAATGATGAAACGCCGACCGGCGCATCGTTCGCCGTGTCCATTCCGTTTGTGCTTCCCCGGGTCCCTCGCGATGCAGACGAGCGCCAGCCAAACGTACGAGGAAAACCGGCATATCGCGGCCTGCCTGCGCGAGGCGGCGCAGCGGCTGGCTGACCAGGGTGCGAATCCTTACCGGGTCGCCGCGTACCGCGCGTCGGCCGGGACGGTCGAAGCGCTCGACCTCGACATCCGCACGCTGTTCGAGTCCGGCGGCGTCGATGCGCTCGGTACGTTGCCCGAGATCGGCACGGGCGTCGCCCAGGCGATTGCCGAGCTGCTGGTGACCGGGCGCTGGCGGCAGCTCGACCGGCTGTGCGGCGACGCCGTACGCACTTCCGCATTCGAAGCGGTACCGGGTATCGGCCACGCGCTCGCGTTACGCATTCACGACCTGCTTCACATCGATACGCTCGAGGAGCTCGAACGCGCGGCCCGCAACGGCCAGCTCGAAACGATCTCGGGCGTCGGCCCGCGGCGCGCAGCCGGCATCCGCACCGCGCTCGACGATGTGCTGAGCCGCCGCCGGCGCTGGCAGGGCCACGTGCAGGACGCCGGCCCCGGCACCGAGCCCCCCGTCGAACTGCTGCTCTACATCGACCGCCTGTACCGCAACAAGGCCGCCGCCGGCGTGTTGCCGACGCTCGCGCACCGGCGCCTGAACGTGGACGGTTACGTGCCGTCGCCCGTGATGCACATGACCAAGGGCGGCTGGCATTTCACGGCGCTGTGCCTGCTTGCCGCGATGCGCACGCCGGAGGCCTCCCGCCCGACCGACTGGGTCTCGCTCTATTTCTACGACGCCGGGCAGCGCGAACACCAGCGCACCGTCTTCACCGAAACGGTCGGCTCGCTCGTCGGCAAGCGCATCGTGCGCGGGCGCGAGCAGGAATGCCGCGTGTACTACGCGGGCTGAGTCAGTCAGTCGTCGGAGGTCTCGTCGACGTCGAACGCCACGCCGAGCACGGACGCGATCTCGCGACAGGCATGAGTGAGCGCGCGTGTGCGGCGACCGGAATATTCCACCTCGAGATCGAACCAGGTCGAATACGACACGTAATCGGCACCGCTTTTCCGGTTCGGCACGTCGAACCACAACGTCACCGTGTAGCCGCCCTTCCAGCGTATCGGTATCACCCGCGTGAGCCGCAATCTCGTGATCGCGCCGTGACGGAAGCGGAAGCTGTCGTCGCCCACGCGGAACCCCGACCATGCGCCGTCGTTCGACACGAACACGGTCAGCGTTTGGTCAGGTGGCGCGGCCGGCACGCGATCCTCGACGGCAAGTTCGGCCATCGACACCATCGACGCGCCCGAATCGCCGTGCCCCGTCTCGACGTCCACATACGATTCGATCGTCCGCTTCGCGTTGTCGTAGAAATAGCGCGCGACGTCGGGCCGCGTGTTGCCAGCCATCGGAACCACTTGCTTGAATCGTGCATGCTCGCCGTATCGAAGCGGTACGTCGGGCGCGTCGCCGGCATCGTCGGCGTCTTCGGCGCCGTCAGCCGGTTCCTCGTCCGGACTGTCGGCCGGAACGGCCTGCGCGACCGTCTCGGGCTGCCCGATGCCGCCGCGCCGTCGCTTCACCCAGGCAGTTCCCCAGGTCAGCAGGACAGTCTGCGCCGCCAGCACGGCCGCCATCGTCGCGCACCCCGCGAGAAATCCGTAGTGCGGCCCGACCTTCGATGCCGCATATGCGGCCGGAAGCACATAAAGCACCAGCAATGGCGCAAGCAATAACGACACGCGTCAACCCCGTTGTTCCTGCTTTCGTTTTCGAATTCCGGCCGGGCATGGCGGCGCCGCCACCCTGCCGCCGGACTGCTGATGCCACCCGCACATCGCGAGGGCGCGCTACACCTATGCGCCGTCCGCCTTCGCGCGACGCGCCGGATTGCGATGCGCGGCAATGCGCAGCAGCTTCTGGAACGACGGGCATTCGAGATGGTTCGCCGCCGGGCACACGGCCGCGTGCCGCAGCGCATCGCGCACGGCGCCGAGACGGCGGATCGTGCGGTCGAGTTCGTCGGCCTTGCTGTCGAGCTTCGCGCGATCGATCGCAGGCAGGCCGTCCGTGTCCACCATCGCGAGGATGTCGTCGAGCGAAAAACCGGCCTCGCGGCCCAGCGCGATCAGGGCCAGCCGCTCCAGCACCGACTCGTCGTATTGCCGCCGCAGCCCGTGGCGGCCGATCGGGACGATCAGCCCCTTTTCCTCGTAGTAGCGCAGCGTCGACGCGGGCAATCCCGAGCGCCGCGCCACATCCGCAATGTCCAGCCGACTCATGCTTGACCTCAAGTGAACTTGAAGTTGCAAGATAGGTGCTCGACTCCACAAAGACAAGCCCTGACTGCCATGAAACAGCCGAAACCACGCTGTATCCCGCTGCGCCGCGCGGCCGTCACCCTCCGCGCCGGTGGTCCGCGATGAGCCTGCCCGACGTCCTGCTCAACCTGTTGCCGATCGGCACGGGCGCCACGCTCGTGATGGATCTGTGGGCGCTGTTTCGCCGGCGTGCATTCGGCATTCCGTCGCTCGACCATGCGCTGGTCGGCCGCTGGATCGGTCACATGACGCAAGGCCGGTTCCGGCACGCGTCGATCGCCGCCGCGCCGCCCGTGCCGGGTGAACGCACGCTCGGCTGGATCGCGCATTACGCGATCGGCATCGCGTTCGCGGCGCTGCCCGTCGCGATCGCGGGCACCGCATGGATCGGCACTCCGACACCGCTCCCCGCGCTCGTCGCCGGCCTCGCCAGCGTGGTCGCGCCGTTCTTCGTGATGCAGCCCGCGTTCGGCCTCGGCATCGCGGCGTCGCGCACGCCGCACCCGGGCGTCGCGCGCCGGCGCAGTGTCATCGCGCATCTGTCGTACGGCGTGGGACTTTATCTGGCGGCGTTCACGCTGGCAGCACTGCCCCGTTGAGCACGCCGTCTTGCCGAAGCCGTGACGGGTAGCGTCGGCTCCACGGAGCCGACGTCGACGCCCGCACAAGCGCTTCGTCGAAGTTTGCCGGGCGCTTTGTCCCGCGCGAGCCGAGCGATGGCCGCGTCGGGCCGCCGTACGGGCGCAACGGCGAGGCAATGTCCACGCCCATGCCGTCATACGGGCCAACGTGGCACGCCTGCGCGCGGCCACCCGGTCTTCCCGTTGCGGTCAACGCGTGCATCCGGCCGGCCCGGATGACGCCACCCATCACTCCCCGCCGCAGTCGATCAGGTTGTGGCGCACGCGCCCGAGCAGCCGCACCAGCGTATCTCGCTCGTCGGGCGTGAAGCCGCGCAAACCGTCGTCGACGACGGTGTCACCCACTTCGAGCATCTGCGGAAAGATCTCGCGCGACTTGTCGGTCAGCCGGATCACGAATGCACGGCGATCGTCGTCGTTCGCGACGCGCTCGATCCAGCCATAACTTTCCATCCGGTCGAGCAACCGGGTCAGCGAGATCGGCGCGATCTCGAGCCATTCGGCGAGCCGCGCCTGATTCATCTCGCCCTTCCACGTCAGGTATGCGATCACGCGGCTTTGCGCGCGCGTCAGCCCGATGCGCTTCGCGCGCCGGTCGAACAGGCGCCCGTTCAGGCGGGCCACGTCGGAAATCAGGTAGCCGATCCGGTTCTCGTAGGTCTTGTCCATGCGGAGATTATAGGGTCAAGCCGACAGCCGCCCATCGCTCGCGGCCCAGCGATAAGCGGATCTATAATAAGCGTGCTTATAATTCCAGCGATACCGGATCGCCGCCCACGGCGACCGCCCCACGGAGACACCCGCTTGAACCCCGCCGCCGACGCCCCCGCCTCGCCCGCCCTGAACCGGCCGATGCTGACCCTGTCGATCATGCTCGCCACGCTGATCCAGACCCTCGACAGCACGATCGCGAACGTCGCGCTGCCGCACATGCAAGGCACGCTGTCCGCGTCGCAGGACGAGATCACGTGGGTGCTGACCTCCTACATCGTCGCGGCGGCGATCGCGACACCGCTCACCGGCTGGTTGTCCGACCGGCTCAGCGTGAAGCGGCTGCTGATCGTGTCGATCGCGGGCTTCACGGTCGCATCCGCGCTGTGCGGGCTGTCCGAGACACTCGTGCAGATCGTCGGCGCCCGCCTGCTGCAGGGTGTGTTCGGCGCCGCGCTGGTGCCGCTGTCGCAGTCGATCCTGCTCGACATCAACCCGCGCGAGAAGCAAGGCCAGGCGATGGCGATCTGGGGGATGGGCGTGATGGTCGGCCCGATCCTCGGCCCGACGCTCGGCGGCTGGCTCACCGACAGCTACAACTGGCGCTGGGTGTTCTTCATCAACGTGCCGATCGGCGCATTTGCGCTGGCCGGCGTGATGACCTTCCTGCCCGCCCGCGCGCCGCGCCCGCACGTGAAATTCGACGCGTTCGGCTTCGCGACGCTGGCGCTCGCGATCGGCGCGTTCCAGGCGATGCTCGACCGCGGCGAACAGCTCGACTGGTTCGGCTCGTACGAGATCCGCATCGAGGCGATCGTCGCGGCGCTCAGCTTCGCGTTCTTCCTCGTGCATACCGCGACCGTCGGCAAGGCGTCGTTCTTCAAGTCGGAACTGCTGCGCGACCCGAACTTCGCGACGGGCACGCTGTTCATCTTCGTGGTCGGCGCGGTGCTGTACGCGACGCGCGCGCTGCTGCCGCCGATGCTGCAGAACCTGATGGGCTACCCGGTCGCGACGACGGGCCTCGTCACCGCGCCGAGCGGCGCCGGCACGATGATCGCGATGCTGTTCGTCGGCAGGCTGCTGAAATACGTGGATGCGCGGATGCTGCTGCTCGCGGGGCTGTCGATTTCCGCGCTCGCGCTATGGCAGATGATGCAGTACACGGTTGTGCTGTCCGAAGCGGACATCGTGTGGCCGGGCGTGGTGCAGGGCTTCGGGCTGGGGCTCGTGTTCGTGCCGCTCAGCGCGCTGTCGTTCTCGACGTTGCCGCCCGACCTGCGTGCGGACGGCACGGCCACCTACAGCCTGATGCGCAACATCGGCAGCAGTATCGGCATCTCGATCGTGCAGACGCTGATGACGCGCAACACGCAGGTGTCGCACGCCGATCTCGCCGCGCAGATCACGCCGTTCAACCCGGCCGTGCAGGCGATGGCCGGCAGCCGTCTCGACATCGCGCTGCTCGACCGCACGATCAACCAGCAGGCATCGATGATCGCCTACCTGAACGACTTCAAGCTGATGTTCGTCGCGACGCTGCTGATGATTCCGCTGTTGCTGCTGATCCGCCCGCCGCAGAAAACGGCGAGCGTGGAGATCGCGCACGCGGCGATGGATTGACGATGCGACAGGCGCGCGCCCGTCGCAGGCCGAACCGTCAGGCCTTCATCGTCCCGGTACGCACGTAACGCTCGTGCCAAGACAGCGCCTCGGCGAGCAGGTGCGGCGTGTGCTTGCCGAAGCTCTCGCGCGACGCACGCTCGAAGTAATCCTCGAGCATCGGCCGGTAGTCGGGATGCGCGCAGGTCGCGATGACCTTGCGTGCACGCTGCTTCGGCGACAGGCCGCGCAGGTCGGCGAGGCCCTGCTCGGTGACGACCACCGCGACGTCGTGCTCGGTATGGTCGACGTGGCTCGCCATCGGCACGATCCGCGAGATCGCGCCGCCCTTCGCGGTACTCGCCGACATGAAGCACGACAGGTAGCCGTTGCGCGCGAAGTCGCCCGAGCCGCCGATGCCGTTCTGGATCTTCGTGCCCATCACGTGCGTCGAGTTCACGTTGCCGTAGATGTCGGCCTCGATCATCCCGTTCATCGCGATGCAGCCGAGACGGCGCACGAGTTCCGGATGGTTGCTGATCTCCTGCGGGCGCAGCACGATCTTCTCGCGGAACGTCGCGATTTCGTCGGCGAAGCGCTGCACGGCGGCCGGGCTCAGCGACAGCGCGGTGGCCGACGCGAAGCTCAGCGTGCCGTCCTGGAGCAGGTCGAGCATGCCGTCCTGGATCACCTCGGTGTACGCGGTCAGGTTCGAGAAGCCGGCCGAGCTGAGCTCCGCGAGCACCGCGTTCGTGATGTTGCCGACGCCCGACTGCAGCGGCAGCAGGTTTTCCGGCAGGCGGCCGCGCTTCACTTCGTGGCGCAGGAAATCGATCAGCTGGTGCGCGATCTGCTTCGACGTCGCGTCCGGCGCGGAGAACGCGTTGCTGCGATCCGGTGCGTCGGTCTCGACGATCGCGACGATCTTCTCGGCCGGGCAGCGCAGATACGGCTCGCCGATCCGGTCGTCGCTCTTCGTCAGCGGAATCGGCTTGCGGTGCGGCGGCAGCGCGGTGCCGTAATAGACGTCGTGCATCCCGTCGAGGCCGAGCGGCTGGCGCGAGTTGACTTCGAGGATCACGTGCTTCGCGCGTTCGAGCCACGTCTTGTTGTTGCCGATCGAGGCGGACGGAATCAGCAGGCCGTCCTCGCGGATGCCCGCGACTTCGACGATCGCGACATCGAGATCGCCGTACAGCCCGAACCATGCGTATTGCGCGACGTGGCTCAGGTGGACGTCCTGGTAGTCGACTTCGCCGCCGTTGATCTTGTCGCGCAGCGTCGGGTCGGACTGGTACGGCAGGCGCATCGAGATGCCGTTGGTGCGGGCAAGCGCGCCGTCGAGTTCCGGTGCGGTCGACGCGCCCGTCAGCACGTTGATCCGGAAGTCCTCGCCGCGCGCGTGGGCCGCGTCGATGTGGGCGGCGAGCGCGGCCGGAACGGCCTTCGGATAGCCCGACCCCGTGAAGCCGCTCATGGCGACGGTCATGCCGGGACGGATCAGCGCGGCGGCTTCGTCGGCGGTGCGGACGAGCGAACGCAGGGCGGGAGCGAGGATGCGTGATGAAGACATGGCTGGATTTCTGATGCTCTGGTCTGTCGTTGACGTCGCTGGGGGTGTCTCCTGAGCGACATGAAGCCCTTGTGGCCGCGACGGGCGGCCGGCACCACAGGCATGGTCGGAGTATCTCAGAGGCGGTCGCCGCGAAATGTCCACCGTATGAAAAAGATCGTTGCCGGATTTGCCGCGTATCGAACGGCCGTTCTGTGACAGGCGCCCCGTTCAATTCGAATGCACATGAAAGGTGCACGAAAGCATCGGACATAACGACCGGTCGACGATCAACAATCCGCACACGTCAATCGACGGATTTCCGTTGCGATTCATCGCCTGTCGATCGGCAATGGTCGATGCCGTATCCGGCGCGGCCAATTGTCACCCGATGCCGGTTGTGCCGGACTGACGCACGTCAAGCCCGCACGCGCCGCGCATCCCCCGCCGGGATGTGCGAAAAACACCGCCGCACCGGCCTCCGAGGCCCGTCCGTCCTTGACAGGCACGCCATGCGAACCACACTGGAATACGGATCCCGCAGCCCCGTTCGGCCGCCCTTTCGCGCACGCGTTTTTCGGTCGGCCGATCGTCGCAAGACGCGGTAACACTCCCTCATGTCAGGACATTGATCGAATAAAAAGCAACAAATTACAATTCCGTATATATTTCGCCGATGGACCAAAGAAAAACCGCCACACGTTCCGAACCGCCCCTGCCACGCACCTGGGATGCGCGGCTCGCGCGCTCGCTTGTCCGACCGCTCGTCGACACGCCCGTCACCCCGAATCACCTCACCACCGTTCGTCTGCTGATCGGCCTCGCCGGCGCCTGGTGCCTCGCGCACGGCGGCTTCGGCTGGAGCAACGCAGGCGCGTTCCTGATCGTGTTGTCGAACTTCGTCGACCACACCGACGGCGAGCTCGCCCGCATCAGCGGGAAATCCAGCAAGATCGGTCATTTTTACGACCTCGCGGCGGACGCGCTCGTCACGATCGCGCTGTTCGTCAGCATGGGCCTCGGCATCGTCGCCCAGGGCGGCCAGATGGCCGCGTCGCCGGTGCTGCTCGGCGCGGTGGCCGGCGCCGCCGTCGCACTGATCTTCTTCCTGCGCATGCGGATCGAATCGATCGCCGGCAAGGCCGGCACCAAGCAGGCGTTCGCCGGCGGCTTCGAAACCGAAGACGTGCTGTACCTGCTGCCGCTCGTGACGCTCTTCGACGGCGTCGAGCCGTTCCTGCTCGCGGCGTCGATCGGCGCCCCGCTCTTCGCCGCATGGGTCGTGATCGACTGGTGGCGCATCGTCCGGCGCGGCAACGTCGCGCAGAATCCAACTGAAATCCAGGCTTCCAAATGACTCCTAGCACGCGCGACGACTCCGTGCTGAGCCCGGCACGCCCCGCGCCTGCGCGCGCGGCCGCCGCCGATCCCGATCGCACCGTGGCCGACTGCGTCGGTTCGCTCGACCTCGACCGCCTGCGCGGCGACTACACGCGCCAGGGCTCGTTCCTGTACCTCGACACCTTCCTGCCGGCCGACGCGCACGCGAAGCTGGCGCACGCCGCCCGCGCGATGCAGGCCGGCCTGAACCGCAATTACCTGCCCGGCCACAAGCAGGGCGGCAGCGTGAGCCGCCATACGATCGACGAGCAGGCACCGTACATCGCCGAGCTGTATCGCTCGAAGGCACTCATCTCCTTCCTGGAGAAGGTCACGGGCGACAAGCTGATGCTGTCGCCGGACGACGATCCGCACGCGTATGCGCTGTATTACTACACGAAGCCCGGCGACCACATCGGCTGGCACTACGACACGTCGTACTACGACGGCCGCCGCTATACGCTGCTGATCGGCGTGATCGACGAATCGTCGTGCCGGCTCGACTACGAACTGCACACGCGCAATCCGGACGTGGCCGACGAACCGGGCTCCGTCCAGATCGCCGACGGCGGCATCGTGCTGTTCGACGGCGACAAGCTGCGCCACCGCATCACGCCGCTGGGCCAGAACGAGATGCGTGTGTCGCTCACCTTCGAATACGTCACGAACCCCGGCATGCGCCCGTGGAAGCGCTTCATCTCGAACATGAAGGACGCGATCGCGTATTTCGGCTTCCGCCAGGTGTTCAAGCAACTGGCGACGCGACGCCCGACCGGGTCATGACACGCGCCGGCCTGATCCTGCTGTCCCTCGGGACCGCACTCTTCGTCGCGCTCCTGGCCTGGCAGGGCGTCGGCGCGGTCGCGTCCACGTTCCTCGCGGCCGGCTGGGGGCTCGCGCTCGTCGCGGCGTTCCACGTCGTGCCGCTCGTGATCGACGCGATGGCGATCTCCGTGATGTTCCGCCACGGCCAGCCCGGCGCCGAACTCGGCAATGCGCTGCGCGCGCGCTGGGTCGGCGAATCGGTGAACAGCCTGCTGCCCGCCGGGCAGATCGGCGGCCCCGTGCTGATGGTGCGCCACCTCGCGCAGCGCGGCACGCGGATGGCCGACGCGGCGGCCGCCGTCACCGTCAGCACGACGATGCAGGCGCTCTCGCAAATGGCGTTCGCGCTGATCGGCATCGCCGCGTTCAGCCTGTACGCCACGCACGAATCGGTCGCGCACCTGCGCACACCCGCGCTGATCGCCACCGGCGTGCTCGGCGCCCTCGCCGCGCTGTTCTACGTCGCGCAGCGGCGCGGGCTGTTCGGCCGCGGCCTGCGCCTCGCGTCGAAGCTGCTCGGCCCGCGCGACTGGTCGTCGCTGGCGACCCGCGCCGATGCGATCGACGACGCGGTCGGCGCGCTGTACCGCGATCGTGCGAAGGTCGCGAAGACGTTCGCATTGAGTCTCGTCGGCTGGATCGTCGGCACCGCGGAAGTGTGGCTCGCGCTGCACTTCCTCGGGCATCCGGTGAGCTGGCTCGACGCGCTGCTGCTCGAGAGCGTCGGCCAGGCCATTCGTGGCGCGGCCTTCGCGATCCCGGGCTCGCTCGGCGCGCAGGAAGGCGGCTACCTGCTGCTCGCGCCGCTGGTCGGACTGCCGCCCGACGCGGCGCTCGCGCTGTCGCTCGCGAAGCGCGCGCGCGAACTCGCGCTCGGCCTGCCCGGCCTGCTCTATCTGCATTTCAGTGAAAGAAACTGGCAGCGGCGCCGTGCGCCGCAGCCGCTCGCCGACTGATCGTTCAGATCCGCCGGCTTTTTGGTTGGAGAACCCATGCGAGCCATCATTCTTGCGGCAGGCCTCGGCTTGCGCCTGCAACAACCGCCCGAGGCACAGTTCCCGAAGTGCCTGCTGCGCTTCGACGACGTGTCGCTGCTCGAGCGCCATCTGCGCGTGCTCGATGCCGCGGGCGTCGACGAAATCGTGCTCGGGCTCGGCTTCCAGGCCGAGAAGGTCGAGCAGGAATTGAAGCGCCTCGGCCGCCAGGCCGAGATCGTGGTCAACGAACGCTACGACCTCGGCAGCGTGCTGACCGTGCATACCGTCGCCGACGCGATGACGCGCGGCGGCGACGTGCTGCTGATGGACGCCGACGTGCTGTATGACGAGAACATCCTGCACGCGCTGGTGGCCGATGCCGACAAGGCGGTCGATCGCCTGCTGATCGACCGCGACTTCGAGGCCGGCGACGAACCCGTCAAGCTGTGCCTGAAGAACGGCGTGCCGGTCGAGCTGCGCAAGCAGCTCGCAGTCGACCTCGAATACGACACGATCGGCGAATCGGTCGGCTTCTTCCGCTTCACCGAAGGCACCGCGCGCCGCCTCGCGACGATCGTCGCGGGCTACGTCGACAGCGGCCGCGCGAACATGCCGCACGAGGAAGCCGTGCGCGACCTGCTGCTCGAAGGCGGTCATTCGTTCGACGTCGCCGACGTCACCGGCTCGCCGTGGATCGAGATCGACTTCCCGAACGACGTCGCCCGCGCCACCCAAGAAATCCTCCCCCTGATTCAACGCACCACCGCAGGAGTCGCACGATGAACGCACGCGAACCCAACTTCACCGAATCGCGCAGCGCCCGCCTGCGCCGAATGCTCGTCAGCAGCGATCTCGAGTTCCTGATGGAAGCGCACAACGGCCTGTCCGCGCGGATCGTCCGCGAGGCCGGCTTCAAGGGCATCTGGGCATCGGGCCTCGCGATCTCCGCCCAGTTCGGCGTGCGCGACAACAACGAAGCGAGCTGGACGCAGGTCGTCGACGTGCTCGAATTCATGGCCGATGCAAGCGACCTGCCGATCCTGCTCGACGGCGACACCGGCTACGGCAACTTCAACAACGTGCGCCGCCTCGTGAAGAAGCTCGAGCAGCGCGGCATCGCCGGCGTCTGTATCGAGGACAAGCAGTTCCCGAAGACCAACAGCTTCATCGGCGGCGAGCGCCAGCCGCTCGCGGAAATCGACGAATTCTGCGGCAAGATCAAGGCCGGCAAGGATTCGCAGACCGATCCCGACTTCTCGATCGTCGCGCGTGTCGAAGCGCTGATCGCAGGCTGGGGGATGGACGAGGCACTGCGTCGCGCGAACGCGTACGCGGAAGCCGGCGCCGACGCGATCCTGATCCACAGCAAGCTGTCGCGCCCGGACGAGATCCTGCAGTTCGCGCGCGAATGGAGCGGCAAGGCGCCGCTCGTGATCGTGCCGACCAAGTACTACAGCACGCCGACCGACGTGTTCCGCCAGGCCGGCATCAGCACCGTGATCTGGGCGAACCACCTGATCCGCGCGTCGGCATCCGCGATGCAGGCGACCGCGCGCGAGATCCACGAGAGCGAAACGCTGATCAACGTCGAGGACCGCGTGGCATCGGTCAACGAGATCTTCCGCCTGCAGGATGCCGACGAATACTCGGCGGCCGAGCGCATCTACCTGTCGTCGTCGTCGCGCGCGTCGAACGCGGCGATCGTGCTCGCCGCGAGCCGCGGCAAGGGCCTCGAAGCGGTGACCGAAGACAAGCCGAAGGTCATGCTGCCGGTCGCCGGCAAGCCGCTGCTGCGCTGGCTCGTCGACGGCTTCAAGACGCACGGCGTGAACGACATCACCGTGGTCGGCGGTTATCGCGCCGACGCGATCGACACGTCGGGCATCAAGCTCGTCGTCAACGAGCGCCATGCGCAGACGGGCGAACTCGCGTCGCTCGCATGTGCGGCCGAACGCCTGACCGGCGACACCGTGATCTCGTACGGCGACCTGCTGTTCCGCAGCTACATCGTGCGCGACCTCGCGGAGAGCGAGGCCGAGTTCAGCGTGGTGGTCGATTCGTCGCTGACGGAAACCAACCAGAGCGTGCGCGATTTCGCGCTGTGCTCGGCGGCCGACGATCGCGGCCTGTTCGGCCAGAAGACCTACCTGCAACGCGTATCGAGCGACGTCGCCACGGGCACGCCGCACGGCCGCTGGATCGGCCTGCTGAACGTGCGCGGTGCCGGTGTCGAGCGCCTGAAGGCGATGCTCGCGACGCTGCAGGCGCGCGACGATTTCGACACGCTCGACATCCCGTCGCTGCTCAACGAACTGATCGCCGCCGGCGAGAAGATCGAAGTGCAGTACGTGCACGGCCACTGGCGCGGTGTGAACGACCTCGAAGACTTCCGCCGCGCGGGTGACTTCGCGCACGGCCAGACGCCGCTGTCCGAACCGGGCACCGGCAACGGGGGCGCGCAATGATCGAAGCGGCACAGTTCGTCGAGGCCGCGCGCGAGCGCGGTTTCGACTGGTACGCGGGTGTGCCCTGCTCGTACCTGACGCCGTTCATCAATTACGTGCTGCAGGACCCGACGCTGAATTACGTGTCGGCCGCGAACGAAGGCGACGCGGTCGCGCTGATCGCGGGCGCGACGCTCGGCGGCAAGCGCGGCATCGCGATGATGCAGAACTCGGGGCTCGGCAACGCGGTGAGCCCGCTCACGTCGCTGACCTGGACGTTCCGCCTGCCGCAGTTGCTGATCGTCACGTGGCGCGGCCAGCCGGGCGTATCCGACGAGCCGCAGCACGCGCTGATGGGCCCGATCACGCCCGCGATGCTCGACACGATGGAGATCCCGTGGGAGACGTTCCCGACCGACCCCGAACAGGTCGGCCCGGCACTCGACCGCGCGATCGCGCACATGGACGCGACAGGCCGCCCGTACGCGCTCGTGATGCAGAAAGGCAGCGTCGCGCCGTATGAGCTGAAGGCAAACCCGGCGGCCAGGCCGCGCGCGCATGTCGCCGCGCAAGCGTCGTCGCGCGCCGCGTCGGCCGAAGCGTGGCCGACCCGCCAGGACGCGCTGCAGCGCGTGATCGCGCACACGCCGGTCGATTCGACCGTCGTGCTCGCATCGACCGGCTTCTGCGGCCGCGAACTCTACGCAATCGACGATCGCCCGAACCAGTTGTACATGGTCGGTTCGATGGGCTGCGTGACGCCGCTCGCGCTCGGCCTCGCGCTCGCACGCCCCGACCTGAAGGTCGTTGCGGTCGACGGCGACGGTGCCGCGCTGATGCGCATGGGCGCGTTCGCGACGCTCGGCACCTACGGCCCGGCGAACCTCACGCACGTGCTGCTCGACAACGGCGCGCACGAATCGACGGGCGGCCAGGCAACGGTGTCGCAGCACGTGTCGTTCGCGAGTGTCGCGGCGGCATGCGGCTACGCGTCGGCGGTCGAAGGCGACACGCTCGACGTGCTCGATACGGCGCTGGCCGGGTCGAGCGACGGTGCGCAGTTCGTGCGCCTGGCGATCCGCACCGGCGTGCCCGACGGCCTGCCCCGCCCGACCGTCACGCCGGTCGAGGTCAAGACCCGTCTGATGCGGCACATCGGCGCCGCGCAGACCGAAGCCCACGTTGAAGGAGCCCATTGATGCTGCTGCTGAACCCCGGCCCGGTCACGCTCACCGAACGCGTGCGCCGCAGCCTGCTGCAACCTGACCTGTGCCATCGCGAAAGCGAATTCTTCGATCTGCAGGACGAAGCACGTGCGCGCCTCGTTGCCGCGTACGAGCTCGATCCGGCCGAATGGGCCGCCGTGCTGATGACGGGTTCGGGCACGGCCGCCGTGGAAAGCATGATCGCGGCACTCGTGCCGCAGGACGGCAAGCTGCTGGTGATCGAGAACGGCGTGTACGGCGAGCGGATCACGCAGATCGCGACGCAGTACGGGATCGCGCACGAGGTGCTGAAGCATGAGTGGATGCAGGCGCCCGATCTCGCGCAGATCGCCGCACGGCTCGATGCGGGTGGGTACTCGCATGTCGCCGTGATTCATCACGAGACGACGACGGGCCGGCTGAACGATCTCGGCGCGATTGCCGAGGTGTGCCGTTCGCGCGGCGTGAAGATGCTCGTCGATGGCGTCAGCAGCTTCGGCGCGGAAGCGATCGACTTCGCCGGCGGCGACATCGACGCGGTGGCCGCGACCGCGAACAAGTGCCTGCACGGCGTGCCGGGCGCGGCGTTCGTGATCGTGCGCCGCAGCGCGCTCGCGAAGGCTGCAAGCCGCACTTACTACCTCGATCTCGGTCGCCTGGCAAAGCTGCAGGATCAGCGCAATACGCCGTTCACGCCTTCCGTGCACGCGTATTACGCGCTCGTCGAGGCGCTGCGCGAGTTCGATGAGGCTGGCGGCTGGCGTGCGCGTCATGCGCATTACAAGGCGCTCGCCGATCAGGCTCAGGCCGGGCTGGCGGCGCGCGGGATGCCGCTCGTGCTGCCGGAAGGTGAATCGTCGGTCGTGCTGCGCGCGTATCGGTTGCCGCAGGGTGTGACGTACGAGACGTTGCATGACGGCTTGAAGGCGCGTGGTTTCGTGATCTACGCGGGGCAAGGCGGGCTGTCGAAGGAACTGTTCCGGATTTCGACGATGGGCGCGATTCAGGCGGCTGATGTCGAGCGGTTGCTGGAAGGGTTTACGGCGCTGACGCGGTAAGCGTTGCTTCTAGCTTCGTCTATGAAAGGCCCGCAAGGGCCTTTTTTATTTTCTGTGGATTTCTCGGGAGCTTTGGGCGAAGTGTAAGTATTCGGCCATGAGGGGACGGTCGACGGCACGGCTAACATTGTCCACAATTTCTTATCCCATATAAGACAGAGTCGCCTTTCTAAGGATCAGTCATCGTGACCGAAGATATAGGTAGAGTATTTCGACTTCAAATGGCCTCAGACGTCCTGCGTGATGGACTTGGACTCGAGCTCGTCAACGACCACGAAGAGGTTGTTGCCGAAGTATTTCGCAGCGATGTCAATAATTCGGTGGAGGTCTCCCTTTTTGAGAGGGATTTACCTTTCGTCGAAATCGAGCGCCTATTAAAAAAAGCGCGCACGCTTCTTGGAACATTCGAGGACGGAAGTCCGCTACCGCCCCCGGTGACGTAGTCCGGGGAGCACTCGGTCAATGCGGCCTGCGACATACCGTGCGATGTCAGTTTGATGTGCTCTGAACGACTGTTCTCGAGAACACTGAAGGTCCGCTACGGGTCGGAAGCGGACCTCCACGTGAGTCTGCTACCGTCGCGAAGCGCTGTTCGCCGAAGGGCAGGAGTAGGCCAAAACTGGCTATTCGACATCAATAGCTAAATCGTCGATGATCACGCGTATTACACCGAGCGGAACTGCAACAGCATGGGAATCCTTTGGACTGTTTGGCCACTTGATTCTGAAATGAAGACCTGGCTACAGGAACTCGGGGTTCCACACCCTGACGTCTCGTCTCGCTTTCCGACCGGATGCGAGATCAAGGCTGTCCTTCTCCAACTTCATGGTTTCAACGTGGAAATTCAAGACAATGGAATCGGCTGCAACTGGCAAGCGTCGATTGTCTCCACACTCGGTGGTGACAAGGGCGGATGGACGCTACTCAACATCAGCGAATATTCTGGAGATCAGGAGCGGCAGCAACTCTGGTTTGAGAAGGGCTGGGAGTCGCTGATAAAGACCATTCTCGGTCACCTCGTACAGGTTACAGGTCCCCTTGTGTTAATCGATGACTCCAGTAGCCAGCCTCAGGTCATAGTTTGATTCGGTGCAGCGCACTGCCGGAACCTTGGAGATAAGTGTCCGCTTTTGGCAGGAGCGACGGTCCGCAGCGGGTCGGTAAGCGACATCGGCAGCATCAATGAAGAACCTATTTCCATCGGGACTATGAGAATCCTTCGTTTCACCCCATTTCTGGCGCTCGTCACCGCCCCCGCCGTTCAGGCTGCCGACACTCAGGCTTGCGATGACGCGACCGTCGTTTCGATCGCCCGCTGGGCCGGCATCGCAAACGCGCGCCTCGCCGCGCGCGACACCAACCGGCTGGTCGTCGCATCCGCATGCAAGGTCATGCCGAATGCGCCCGGAACGACGATCGCGGCCGTCGCGTTCGACTCGCTGCCGAAGAGCAGGAACCCGGACGAAAGCAGGAAGTTGCAGGTCGTCGCGCTCGTTGAGGGCGGCAAGGTTGCGGCGGCCGAGCGGTCGGTGGTCGAAGAGGATGCAGTCACCACGGTCGACCCAAACAGCTATCGCATCGACACTGCACCATACCGGCTGTCGCCCGATGTCCGCGCATTCGGCGTCGTGTTCACGAGCGGCGCAAATGTACCGCACTGCGCCGAGGCTTATGCGGAAAACGAGCTGACGCTGTGGGTTCGAGAAGGCAATCGTATTCGTCCCGTGTTCGGAACGAACCTGAACGGCTGGACCATCGTCAAAGGCAGTCCCTGCGGCCCCGAAATCGGCGACACGCTCACGGAATCGGCGCACATGACGATCGCCGTCGAAAAGACCTCGAGCCACGGATTCGCCGACCTGTCGATCACCGCACGTGTCGATCCGCCGCGGAACAAGGACAAGCGCCAGATCCGCACGACCGTCCGCTACGACGGCAAGTCGTACGGCATCGACATGTTCCGGACCTTCTGGTATCCACCTTCCGTAATGAAATAACGTGGCACGTCAGCGCGCGTCCGACAGGTCGTTGTATGCATCCATCACGCGCCAGGAAAACGCCAGCGCCGCACCGGCGTTCATCGCCACGGCTACGCCCAGTGCTTCCGTCAGCTCCGCTTTCGATACGCCGAGTTCGATCGCCGGCGTCGCCTTGCAGGCGGCGGCATCCGGCGATGCCAGAAATTGGCATCCGGATCATGGCCGATCCACGCGGCGACGTTGGTTCGATCGAGCGGCCGGGCACTGCCTTATTTGACGACCGCATTCGTCTCGATGCACTCCGGCGACGCCGGCCTGAGCAGCACATCCTCCTGCCCCCGCCCCATCTCACGCGCCGTATACCGATCCTTCAACCGCAGGAACGGCTTCTCGACGAGAAAGTAACTAGCCGTCGCCGCCATCAGCGCCCACACGATCCCAAGCGGAAACGCGTGCGCAACCGGCAAATCCGGATTCGCGAACGGCTGCTGCCACAGATAGAGGCTGAACGAGATCGTGCCGACGAACACGACAGGCTGCGTACGCAACCATCGCGCACACCAGAATTCGCTGCGGAAATTCAGCACGACGATCACGATCGCGATCAGCGCGGCCTCGAGCGTCACGCCGTACGTCGCATTCCAGAAGCCACCGAACCGATGTTCGGCGAGCGGGCCGCCGATCAGCACGACCACGATGATCGCCGTCACGATACGCGTCTCGCCGCGCCACGAGCGGATCCACGCTTCGAGCCGTTCGCGGTTGAGCGACGCATAACAACCGATCAGGATCGGATCGACGCCCGTGTGAAGCATCATCCCGAGTTGCCCGCGCAGCGCGGGCGCCACGAAGTACGTGACGGCGCGCACCAGCGGCACGACCAGGATCAGCGCAGCCAGCCAGCGCGTGCCGGCGCGCCGCATGCCGTACACGAACAGCAGCGGCCAGAACCAGTAGAACTGTTCCTCGAGCGCGAGCGACCAGAAATGGCCGAGATACCACGCACCGTCCGGATGCAACGCGTTGTCGCCGGTCAGCCCGAACCACGCCGAGTAGTTCCACAGGTGCAGCGCCGCATACAGCCACTGCCGGCGATCGACGTCGAACCAGCCGGCGAAGGCCACGATCGCGACCGCCGCGAGATAGACATAGCAGGCCGGCCAGATCCGCAGCGCGCGACGCACGTAGAACGACGTCAGCGCGATGCCGCCCGTGCGCGCGAACTCGGCGCGCAGCACGTTGGTGATCAGGAAGCCGCTGAGGACGAAGAAGATCAGCACGCCGAGCCGGCCGTCGGCGATCAGCCGCAACGGCGCGTACCAGCCCGTGTAGCCGCCGGGCAGCACGTGCTCGGCGTGTCCGACCACGACCATCGCCACCGCGACGGCGCGCAATCCGGTCAACTGCGTGACGCGATGGTTCATCGGCTGGTTTCCGTCGGCACGGTGGATGGGCAGCAGACCAGCGCCGCCCTCGCTTCGGCACGCCGATATGCCGCCGGGATTTTGTATGAAAAATATCGGAATGAAATTGCTTCAAAAATCCGGGGGCACCACGCTGCCTGAACGCCGTTCCATCACCCGGCCGCCCACCGCCCGAAAACCGGGCGGTTGAACGTTCTGCTCCAGCAATGGCTGCGCAACCTCGAAATGCCGCTTCTCTCCCCAAAGCACACGATCACCGACGACATAAAGGTATTTCTTCGCGCGCGTAACGGCGACGTTCAACAAGTTCGCCTCCGCCGATGCCCAGTTCATCGCACCTTCGTGCCGCGAATCGCAACCGAGCACGAAAAAGACCACTTCGCTTTCCTTCCCCTGAAACGTGTGTACCGTTCCCACACACTTCCTGATCCATTCCGCCAGGTCGGTCGGCACGGGTTTTCTGGTGCCTGCCAGCGCACGCTCCCAACGTTCGCGGTCGCTCAATAGATCAACGAGCCCGTGCTTGACCTGCCTGAACGGGGTGATGATGAACACGTCGGGCATCGTAATTGCACCCGCTTCATCCATCGCTTGCCGGTAAAGTCGCGTCAGCGCGTCGAATACCCGCTCGCCCTGTTCCGCGACGTACTTCGATCCCGCCTCCGCCGCGCCACGCACGTCCCACCAGGCGCTGGCGCCCAGTATGGGATGCGGCGCAGGCAGATACGCATCGGTCGACCACGTCTTCTGCTCATGCAACATGCGCCCGCCATATGCGATCGCATTCGCGATGTTGAACATAGGATCGTGGCAGCGCCGATGGATAATCAACGGCACACCGATGAACTGTTCGGGTATCGTCGGATTTCTCACGCCGAATGCACACACACGGTCCGCCAGTGTCTGAACGGAATGATGGTCAACCGCGTAGCGCGCGCGGCGCGTGCCGAGCCAGTGGTCGCCGAGGTTCGCGAGTAATTGCGTCGACTGCGTGACGACCGGCGGAATTTGCTGCGGATCGCCAACGACCACGACCCGTTGCGCGCGCATCAACGCCCCTACGGCAGCCTGTGGCACCGCTTGCCCGGCCTCGTCGATCACCAGCCAGCCCAGCCCTTCAGGCCCGACACCGGCAAATTGCTTGCGAATCGACGCGAACGTGCTTGACACGACTGGCGTCAGCATGAAAAACCACTGCCATAGTGTGCTCGCACCGCTTATTGGCGGACGCGACAGCAGGTTCGACAATGCGTAAACGAGTTCATTGAAGCGTGGCTGTTCCGCGTGAACGGTCAGGAAAAACGCCTCGTGCAATGCCATCGCCGAAGCAAATAGTTCGTTTCTCAGTGCATTGAGGGCTTCCGTTTGCCAGAACGCACGTTTCTGACTACGGGCCCGCTCGATTTCCGCGCCGAATGCGAGGTCTTCACCGCTCCAGAGCGGAACATCGTATTTCGCTTGTATCTGCTCGGCTTCCCTGAAATCGTCGCTGACCCTGCGCAATACGGTCGCGGCTTGAGTCGCCGCGATCCAGCCGCGATACGCATCGCGCCGGAGCCATTTTGACGCCCAGCGCAGCCACGACGGGCCAAGTCGACGCTCGAACTGCCGCGCATCCTCGTGGAACCGATCGATGTGCGCGTCGAGCATCCGGCGCTGCCGCTCCAGCCCGCACCGGCTAAACGGCGCGATGGCCGGGCAGCATTCAACGACCTGCGGCCACGCCTCTTCAATCGCGTTCAGATACGCATCAAGCTGATCGAGCTCATGCTGTGCGAACTCGAATTGTTTCAGCGCAGCGTCGAAATTGCGCTGGGCAGTCTGGAACGGAACGCGTTCGACGCCCCCCTTGCGCCAGTGATGCAAGTAGCGCCAGTAAGTCGTCGCACCGACCGCATCCCAACTCGAAAAATCGACGTCGCTGTTGGAAAGGAACAAGTCGCCAGGCTTGTCGTCGGGCGTTGCCGCATAGTTGTTGAAGATGTTGCTGAACAACCAGCGATTGGCGCGCTTGCCGAGCGCAGCCGCAACCAGCCCCCACACCGGCTCCTTGAGCTTCCACGGCTTCAACGTGTGACTGCCCGCGTATTTCGTCGCAACCGGGCCGAAGTAGGACAGCCGGCTTCGCAAGCCCGCATCGACGTGACGGCTCTGTGGCAATTCGAGCGACAGATTCTCGACCGCCCCGTTGTTGGTAGATGCAACGACGATTTCAAAGCCCGTCAACGCGGGCAAAAGCGCAGGAACCTGATAGCCTTTCCCGCCGAAATCGACTGTGACGCTTTCCCCCGACAGGCCGGCCCGCCAATCCGGCAATGCGGCCAGCGCGGACGCGCGCTCAACGACCAGATGCGCGATCAGATCGCGCAACAGCGTTGTCTTGCCGGTTCCAGGCGGACCGTTGACGGCAAGGATGTCGCCGACGCGCAGCATCTTCATCTTGTTCAGCGAATATTGCTGCATCAGCGACTGCACGTGTGCGGGCACCGACGGCCAGCGCCCGGCGATACCATGCATTGGACGCAGCGAATCGGCGATTTCCCGCTGGCCGGCCGGATACGCATCGAGGTCCGTCTTCGATGAATCTCGAGCGGCCAAATAAGCAAGCAATGCGCGCGGCGGCGATTCGGAATCGAGCGTTCGCCGCGCGTCTGCCAGATCCCGCACGTAAAAACTGTTCAGGATAGGCAGGACGTCGCCCGGGTCGTCCTCTTGCGCATCGCCCTCTGCCGCATCCGGCTCGTCGGGCACGGCTTGCGGTACCGCGCAGTCAGTGCGAGGCACCGCAAGCCGCTCTCGCACCGGCCTGCCGTGGTTGCCAGCCTTGATCGCGATCCATGCGACCAGCCCGTCGCCCGGCTCCAAGCCGGCCCATCTTTGCAGACGCCGCGCCATCTCGATCAGCATGTCGCAGTCGATCTCGGTCATACCGCCACCGAGCAGCATGTCGAACTCCCGCTTGAGCATTGCGGCGTCCGCGTCGAATGCGACCGCGGTGAGATCCGTCAATTCGCCCTCACGCAGCCGTCCGAGGGCCCACGGCAACGCGGAAACGCTCAACGCGTCGCCGCTCGATCGCCCGCCTGCTCCGATCGATAATTTGGCGAAGCATGTCAGCCCCTCGGGCGCCATCTCTTCGTCGCGGATCCGTTCGATGACAGTCCGCGCCGTCGCGCGCTCGGCCACATGCGCTTCGATCAGACGTGTCGCGAGCGATACGTCGAACGGCACGAGGTACAGTTCGCCTGGTTGTCCGATCGCGGCGTCCCAGCACTCGCGCGCGGTCTCGTCGGCATGTATGCAGATCGTATCCTGGCGACGCCTGCGTGCCTGTTCAAGTTGATCGTCGAGATCGTAGCTATTGAAAAATTCGACGCTATGCCAGTAGTCGAGCACCGCCTCCATTTCGCGAATCATTTCGGCCCTGTTATGTATTTTTTTGACAGAACCCGCAGATTAGCGCAAACGCTCGGATCCACGCACGGCGCCGGCCAGCATGCAATCCGGCGCCAGCGCATCGCCCCGCCTGTCGCCGCGGCACCGCATCAAAACGACAAAACGACCGGTATGCCGCATCACCCGCAGAATATTTCGCGCATAATTCCTGCCACCCTTCCTTACGGTCCCCTCCCATGTACCCACCGATCGAACCCTACGCCCACGGCCATCTCGACACCGGCGACGGCCACCGCATCTACTGGGAGCGCTGCGGCAACCCCGCCGGCAAGCCCGCCGTGTTCCTGCACGGCGGCCCCGGCGCCGGCTGCAGCGCCGACCATCGCCGCCTGTTCGATCCGGAGCGCTACGACATCCTGCTGTTCGACCAGCGCGGCTGCGGGCGCTCGACGCCGCATGCGAGCCTCGAGAACAACACGACATGGCATCTGGTTGCCGACATCGAGCGCCTGCGCGAGATGGTCGGCGCGGAAAAATGGCTCGTGTTCGGCGGCTCGTGGGGCAGCGCGCTGTCGATCGCGTATGCGGAAACGCACCCGGAGCGCGTGAGTGCGCTGGTCGTGCGCGGCATCTTCACGATGCGTCGCGCGGAAGTGCTGTGGTACTACCAGGAAGGCGCGTCGTGGCTGTTCCCCGACCTGTGGGAAGCCTTCCTTGCACCGATTCCGGAAGCGGAGCGCGGCGACCTGATGGCCGCCTACCATCGCCGGCTGACCGGCAACGACGAGGCCGCGAAGCTCGAAGCCGCGCGCGCGTGGAGCATCTGGGAAGGCCGCACGATCACGCTGCTGCCCGACCCCGCACTCGCCGCGCACTTCGCGGACGGCCACTACGCACTCGCGTTCGCGCGCATCGAGAATCATTACTTCGTGAACCAGGGTTTCGTCGAGGAAGGCCAGTTGCTGCGTGACGCGCATCGCCTCGCCGGCATTCCGGGCGTGATCGTGCAGGGCCGCTATGACGTCGCGACGCCTGCCCGCACCGCATGGGAACTGTCGAAGGCGTGGCCGGATGCGACGTTCGAGATCGTGCCCGGTGCCGGGCATGCGTACAACGAACCTGGGATCCTGGAGGCGCTGATCGCGGCCACGGACCGGTTCGCGGCGTAACCGACACGACGGGATGCGATGCGGCGTGTGCGGCCATGCCTGCCGGCACACGCTGCGCTGCGCCGCATCGTGCGATCAAAGCGCGGTTTCGACGATCGCCCTGCCGCTGATCGCCCGCTCGACGAGCTGCTCGTCGCCGACCTTGCGGATCGCGTCGTCGAGCAGCCCCTCCGGCGCTTCGGTCGCCACCTTCAGCAAGCCCGACAGGCCGCGCGCGTCGAGCACCACCAGCGTCTCCATCGAATCCGCACGGCTCACGAGCACGCGGCGCCACGCCGGCCCCGCGCCGAAGCTCGCACAAAGCGCAATCGTCTCGCTGCCGAGCGTGTAGTCGAAAGTCTTGATCATGATCCGCCGCCGTTGCAAGGGAATGGCGCTGCGCGACGGTGCGGCGCCGTGACGCCGACGCACCCGCGCGTGCCGCCGGCGCCCGAATCAACCAAGATCCGTTCGCCGGCATGGCCATGCTAGGCGTGCAGTATTAACGAAGACTTAAACCGCCATGCGCGCGGGCACGCGGCATCGGGCGACATTACGGCGTGTCGAGCGGCTCCACCGTCACACCGACCTTCAGCTCCTGATCCGCACCGCCGCCGCGGATCACACCGCGCAGCGGCGTCACGTCCGCGTAGTCGCGGCCGATCGACAGCATCACGTAGTCGTCGCCCGGCGCGCGATCGTTGGTCGGATCGAGCTGCAGCCAGCCGTTGTCCTCGGGCCATGCCGGGTCGTACACCTCGACCCACGCATGCGACGCATCGGCGCCGATCAGCCGCGGCTGCCCGGGCGGCGGCTGCGTCAGCAGGTAGCCGCTCACGTAACGTGCGGCCAGCCCGAGCGAGCGCAGCGCGCCGATCATCACGTGCGCGAAATCCTGGCACACGCCCTTGCGCAAGCGCAGCGCATCGAGCGCCGATGTCGTGATGTCGGTGCTGTTCGGCGTATAGGCGAAATCGGCATGCACGCGCCGCATCAGGTCCCAGGCAGCCTGCACGAGCGGCCGTTGCGGCGTGAAGCTCGCGGCCGCATACGCGGCGAGTTCGGCGTCGCACGCGACATGCGGCGACGTGAACACGAATTCGCTCGCCGCATCGTAAGGCTGCCCTGCGCGAAACCGCAGGCGATCGCGCACGGCTTCCCACGCAGTCGCCTGTTTCGCGTCGGGATGCGCGATGGCGGGCGGCGGCGCGCCGCGCGCACCGCGCGACCACACGGGCGGCGTCACGCGTACCGTGCTGCGGCTGCGCACGAGCAGCGCGTCATGTGGCAGGTTCAACGCGAACGATGCGCGCGCGTTGCCGAATGCGTCGATCTCGGTACAGACCGATTCCGGCGCGGGATCGATGTCGAGCGCGAACGACAGCACTTGCTGGCGCGGCGTCGCGAGCGGTTGCAGCCGTGCCTGGTGCTGCGCCGATTCGACGCGCGCCGCGTAACGGTATTCGGTGTCGTGCGTGACGCGCAGCAACCGGCCCGGCGCGACCTCGGCGGTCGTTGCTTTCGCGGCCGATGCCGATGCCGATGCGTTCCGTGCATCGCCGGAACCCGGTGGGGCTTTCCCCGCGCCCTTCGTCGTCACCATAACGTCCTGCCCGCCTCGCGTACGTGGCTGAAATAGCGCTCGCCGATCCGGTTCGACAGTTCCCAGACCGCCTTCGCCGTCGTGTCGAGCGCTTCGAGCAGCTTGCCGTGCCGGCCCCCGTCGGTGGTTTCGCACAGCTCGTGCAGCGACCACGCGGGCACGTCCGGAACCGTCTCGGCCAGTTCGGACAACGCATAACCTTCGCTGCGCTCGACCTTCGTCAGCCGGCCCCGCAGCGCCTGCACGACCCAGCCGAGCGAGCGCGGATTGTCGGTATCGAGCACGACGAGCGACAGCAGCGGCGCGACATCGAAGCCGCGCTGGAAACGCGAACGGAACGTGATCGTGCTGTCGAACAACTCCAGCACGAGCTCGAAGCCGTCCTGCCGGTGCACGGCGCCTTCGTCGAACGCGCACTTCAGCACGCTGCACAGGAAGTCCAGCCGGTCGATCTGCCGGCCGATCGACAGCAGCCGCCAGCCGTCGTCGCGCGTCATGTTGTCGGTCTGCGCGCCCGTGATCGCGCCGAGCAGCAGGCCGAGGCGCTCCAGCAACTGCAGCGCGTCGTTGCCGATCTGTTCCTCGGCTTCCGGCTGGCCCGCGCTGTCCGCGAACAGCTGGGTCGCGTCGTCGATCAGGCGCCACTGGTCGCTCGACAGCCGTTCGCGGATCGCGGCAGCCGCGCCACGCATCCCGAACAGGCACGACGCGATGCCCGACGTGCGATCCGCGCCGCGCGTGAGCGACGTCGCGAGCGCGTGCTGGAACGCACGCGGCGCATCGACGGCATTCGGTGCATCGGCCGCGATCAGGCCGGTGTCGCGGCACAGCGTGTCGAGCAGCTCCAGGTGCGCGGGGCTGTCGACGTCGTCCTCGCCACGCAGCCGTTCGAGCGCCGCGCGCGCGAGCCGCATCAGGTTGGTCGCGCGCTCGGTGTAACGGCCCAGCCAGAACAGGTTCTCGGCCGCACGGCTCGCGATCGCGCGCGGCCGTTCGACGAGGTCGTCGGGGCCGAGATGCGTCTGCAGCAGCGTCGTCGAATCGACGATGCCTTCGGTCATCACCCATGTATCGACGGTGCTGCCGCCGCGCGGCATCGGCGCATTGAACAGCGTGTCGCGTGTACCGACCCGTGACAGCCCGCCCGGCAGGAGCCGCCAGCGCTGCGCACCGTCGGCGAGCGCGAAGACGCGCAACAGCACCGGCTTCGGCACGATACGCGCGCCGCCGTGGCCGTCGGGCGCGTCCTGACGCGGCCAGGTCGGCGCCTGCGACAGCGGCAGGTCGGCCTGCACCGTGTAGTGTTCGGGCCGCGCGAGGATCCGCGCGCGCCACTCGGCCAGCTGCGCCTGCGTGAGCCGCGCGCCGATCACCGGCTCGAACGCGCCGCCAGCCTGCACCTCGGGTGGATAGGATGCCTTCACGATGGCGCGCGCGAGTTGCGGCAGCGCGTCGTCGCAGGCCGCCGCCTCGCCGCACCACCACGAATGCACGGCCGGCAGCGTCAGCGTTTCGCCGAGCAGCCCTTCCGCGAGACGCGGCATGAAGCCGAGCATCGCTGGCGATTCGAGGAAGCCCGAGCCCGGCGCGTTCGCGAGCAGCACATTGCCCGCGCGCACGGCCTGCAGCAGCCCCGGCACGCCGAGCATCGAATCAGGCCGCAGTTCGAGCGGATCGAGCCACGCGTCGTCGACGCGCCGCAGGATGCCGTGCACGGGTTCGAGGCCGCTCAGCGTCTTCAGGAATACGCGGTTGTCGCGCGCGGTCAGGTCGCCGCCCTCGACGAGCGTGAGGCCGAGATAGCGCGCGAGATACGCGTGCTCGAAATACGTCGCGCTGTGCGGCCCCGGCGTCAGCAGCACGATCCGCGAGTTCTTGCGGGCCGGGCTGAGCGCCTGCATGCTCTGCAGCAGCGCGCGGTACGCGGACGCGAGCCGCTGCACGCGCAGCCCGCGAAACCCGCGCGGAAAGAGCCGCGACACGATCAGCCGGTTTTCGAGCAGGTAGCCGAGGCCGGCCGCGCCCTGCGTGTGCTGCGCGACGATCCGCCACTGCCCGTCCGGGCCACGCGCGAGATCGAACGCGACCACGTGCAGCCAGGTGTCGCCCGGCACGCTCGCGCCGCGCATCGCGCGCAGGTAGCCGGGGTGCCCGGTGACGAGCGCGGGCGGCAGCAGCCCGCGCTCGAGGATCGTCTGCGGCCCGTACAGGTCGGCCAGCGTCGCGTTGAGCAGCCGCACGCGCTGCAGCACGCCGCGCTCGATCGCGACCCAGTCCTCGGGCGTGACGATCAGCGGCAGCAGGTCGAGCGACCACGGGCCGGCCGCGCCGTCGCCGGCGCGCTGCTCGTGCAGCTGGTAGAACAGGCCGTTCTCGCGCATGCGCCGGTGCAGCGCATCGGCGCGGCGATCGAGGTCGGCCACGCCGTCGCTGCCGATCGATGTGAAGAAACTGCGCCACGCGGGCGCGAGCGCAGGCGCGTTCAGGCCGGCCGCGCTGCCACGCAGTTCGTCGTAGCGGCCGGCGGCCGCCGGCGCCGCGAGCGCGGCGGCCAGTTCCGCGGCATCCGGCTGCGCGCCGGTATCGAAAAGCGTGGGCATCGCGTCGAGGGCGGCGAGATGGTCGGTGTTTATGGGCGGCACGGTGTCGTTCCGTCTTCAGGGTGCAACCGTGCATGCGCACGGCCGCACCAGCGGCAGGCTGCTGCGGCGCGCGGCCGCGATCTGCCCGCATCCTAGCATTCCGGCGGGGCGGCCATCACCCCGTTCGCCGGGAGACCGCCCACCGCGCCTCGTCGTCCGCCTCGTCATCGTCCGGTCACGGCCGCCGCAAATCGAGCGTGAACGGGAACTCGCGGCTCGGCGCGGCGGGCGCGACCTCCATCCGCCCCGGCGTATGCCCCATCTCGACGAAGCGTGCGAGCCGGCGGCTCTCCGCTTCATAGGCATTGACCGGGAACGTCGCGTAGTTCCGTCCGCCCGGATGCGCGACGTGGTAGCGGCAGCCGCCGAGCGAGCGCTGCAGCCACGTGTCGACGATGTCGAACGTGAGCGGCGCGTGCACGCCGATGGTCGGATGCAGCGCGGACGGCGGCGACCACGCCTTGTAGCGCACCCCCGCGACGTATTCGCCGACGGTGCCGGTCGGCTGCAGCGGCAACGCGCGGCCGTTGACGGTCACGACGTGGCGGTTGTCGTTCAGCCCCGTCACGCGCACTTCGAGCCGTTCGACCGACGAATCGACGTAGCGCACCGTGCCGCCGGGCGCACCCTCCTCGCCCATCACGTGCCACGGTTCCAGCGCGCCGCGCAGCGACAGCTGCATGCCGTTCACCGCGATCTGGCCGAACAGCGGGAAGCGGAATTCGAAGTGCGGCGCGAACCACGCCGGATCGAACGCGAAACCGGCGTCGCGCAGTTCGGCCAGCACGTCGTCGAAATCCATCTGAAGAAACTCGGGCAGCATGAAGCGGTCGTGCAGCGCGGTGCCCCAGCGCGTGAGCGGCGTCGTGTACGGCGCGGCCCAGAAACGCGCGACCAGCGCGCGCAGCAGCAATTGCTGCACGATGCTCATCCGTGCATGGGGCGGCATCTCGAACGCGCGTAGTTCGAGCAGGCCGAGCCGGCCGGTCGACGAGTCGGGCGAATACAGCTTGTCGATACAGAATTCGCTGCGGTGCGTGTTACCCGTCACGTCGATCAGCAGGTTGCGCAGCACGCGGTCGACCAGCCACGGCGGCATGTCCTGCCCGAACAGCAGCTTGTTGCGCTGGATCTCGGCGAACGCGATGTCGAGCTCGTAGAGCTGGTCGTTGCGCGCCTCGTCGACGCGCGGCGCCTGACTGGTCGGCCCGATGAACAGCCCCGAGAACAGGTAGGACAGCGACGGATGGTTGTGCCAGTACGCGATCAGGCTCGCGAGCAGGTCCGGGCGACGCAGGAACGGGCTGTCGGCCGGCGTCGCGCCGCCGAGCACGAAGTGGTTGCCGCCGCCGGTGCCGACGTGGCGGCCGTCGACCATGAATTTCTCGCTGCACAGCCGCGACTGCCACGCGGCGTCGTACAGGAATTCGGTGTGGTCGACGAGCTCGTCGAAGTTGGCGGCCGGATGGATGTTCACCTCGATCACGCCGGGATCGGGCGTGACCTGCAGCAGCTTCAGCCGCGCGTCGCGCGGCGGCGGATAGCCTTCGAGCACGAGCTTCACGCCCAGCGCGTGCGCGGTCAGCTCGATCGCGCCGAGCAGGTCGAGATAATCCTCGAGCGCGGCAAGCGGCGGCATGAACAGGTACAGGATGCCGTTGCGCACTTCGACGCACAGCGCGGTGCGCGTGATCCATGCGGCCGATTCGAAGCGCTCGGGTACGCGACCCGGGTCGCGCGCGGCAGGCCGACCGTTCCCGGCCGTACCGTCGTCGCGCCACTGCATCACGGTCTGCGCGGACGCCTCGCGATGCACGCCGGACAGGTAGCGCGGCGCATCGGCGGGCCCCGCGTAGCGCGCGCGGATCGCGGCGGCTTCCGGCAGCGCGTCGCGCGGCGCGAACGGATCGCGCTCGACGAGATACGGATAGTCGGCGCGGCTGGCCCACGGCAGCGAATCGAGCGGCAGCCGATAACCCATCGGCGAATCGCCGGGCACGAGGTACATCCGCTCGTCGCGGAAGAACCACGGCCCCGTCTGCCAGCGCGGCCCGTCGAGGCCCGGCGCCGTGTCCACGCGCTTGACCGGCAGCACGTAGCCGACCACGCTGTCGAGCTGCTGCTCGAACACCTTGCGCAGCCGCGCGCGTTCGAGCTCGTCGTCGAGGCGCGAGTCGAACGGGTCGACGTTGACCGGCAGCCGGCGCTCGCGCCACAGGTAGTACCACACGTCCTCGTAGCCGGGCCGGATGAATTCGCCGGTCAGGTTCAGCCGCGCGGCGAGCGCATCGATGAAGCGCTTCGCGTCGTCGGTCGTATACGCGGACGGCTCGCGCTCGTCGGCGAACAGCGACGGGTCGTGCCACACGGGCTGGCCGTCGGCACGCCAGAAGATCGACAGCGCCCAGCGCGGCAGCTGCTCGCCCGGATACCACTTGCCCTGCCCGAAATGCAGGAAGCCGCCGTCGCCGTACTCGGCGCGCAGCCGCTGCACGAGTTCGGTCGCGTAACCACGCTTGGTCGGGCCGAGCGCGTCGGTGTTCCACTCGGCACCGTCGCGATCGTCGATCGACACGAAGGTCGGCTCGCCGCCCTGCGTGAGCCGCACGTCGCCGGCCGCAAGTGCGCCGTCGACCTGCGAGCCGAGCGCCAGTACGGCGTCCCATTGCGAATCCGTATACGGCTTCGTCACGCGCGGCGATTCGTACACGCGCGTCACGGTCATCTCGTGCTCGAACGACACCTCGCACTCGTCGATCAGCCCCTCGACCGGCGCGGCGCTCGTCGGCTGCGGCGTGCAGGCCAGCGGAATGTGGCCCTCGCCCGCGAGCAGGCCCGAGGTCGGGTCGAAGCCGATCCAGCCGGCGCCCGGCAGGTACACCTCGCACCATGCGTGGAGGTCGGTGAAGTCGACCGACGTGCCGCTCGGGCCGTCGAGCGACTTCACGTCGGGCGTGAGCTGGATCAGGTAGCCCGACACGAAACGCGCGGCGATGCCGAGATGGCGGCACAGCTGCACGAGCAGCCATGCGCTGTCGCGGCACGAGCCGGACGCCAGCTCGAGCGTCTGCTCGGGCGTCTGCACGCCCGGCTCCATCCGCACGAGATAGCCGATGTCGCGCTGCAGCTGCTGGTTCAGCGCGACGAGGAAGTTCACGGTGCCGGCCGGCGTGCGATCGACGCCTTCGACGTACGCGCGGAACAGCGGCGCCGCGCTCGTCTGCGGGTCGCATGCGAGATACGGCGCGAGTTCGGTCTTCAGCGCATCGTCATAGCTGAACGGGTATTGCTCCGCGCTCGCCTCCAGAAAGAAGTCGAACGGGTTGTACACCGACATCTCGGCGACGAGATCGATCGTGATCTCGAAGTGCTCGGTGCGCTCCGGAAACACGAGCCGCGCGAGATAGTTCGAGAACGGGTCCTGCTGCCAGTTGATGAAGTGCTGCGCGGGCTCGACCGTCATCGAATACGCGAGGATCGGCGTCCGGCAGTGCGGCGCGGGCCGCAGCCGCACGACCTGCGGGCCGAGGTTGACGAGCCGGTCGTAGCGATAGCGGGTGGTGTGATGCAGCGCGACGTGGATGGACATGGGAGCTCGGTTCGGGTTGGGCCGGCCGCGCGCCGCGTCGCGTTCAACGCGACGCGGCGGCCCGGCCTGGCGGATTCGGCGAAAGCGCGCGTCGGGTCAGACGAGCTCGGGTGTCTGCACGACGCTGATCTCGACGCCGACCGCCGTCGCGCCGAGCCCCGTCACCGGCTGCGCGTCGCGATAGTCGAGGCCGACCGCGATGCGCACGTAGCGCTCGTCCGGGCAGCGATTCATGAACGGATCGAACCCGACCCAGCCGAGCCCTTCGACATAGGCCTCGGCCCACGCATGGCCGGCCGGCTGCTGCATCAGCCCGGTCGCTTGCGGCTGCGCACCGAGCGACGGCTGCGGCAGCCCCTGCGATTGCGCGGCGTGCGACGCGCCGAGCACCTGCTGCATGCCCTCGCCGCTCTGCAGCGCGAGCGCTTCTTCCGCCTCGTCGTCACCCAGGTTCTGCTTCGCGTCGGCGATGCGCTGCATCGCGCTGTCCGCCAGCACGTAGCCCGAGATATAGCGGGCGGGAATCTTCAGCACGCGTGCGGCCGCGATGAACGCATGCGCGTGGTCGCGGCTCGTGCCCTCGCCGCTTTGCAGCGCGGTTTCCGCGTCGACGGGCGCGTCGGCGGCCAGGTTCGGCGCATACGCGATGCGGTCATGCACTTCCGTCATCAGCCAGTGCAATGCGTCGAGGCCGCGCGGGTCGATGGGCAGCGCTTCCGTGAGCTCGCGCACGGAGTCGCCGGCCTTCGTGAGCGCGGTCTCGCGTTCGAAGATCCACGGCGGCGCATAGCCTTCAGGATTGCCGAGAATGCCGGCGCGGTCCTGCGTCTCGACGACGCCGGCCGCGACGACGACGATCTCGGCCTTCGCGCCGCGCTCGTGCCGCACGAGGTCGATGCGGTTGCCGAGCCCGTCGGCGTACGACAGCGACGGCTCGACGCCGTCGATCGTGACCTGCCACGCGCGCACCGTCTGCCCGGGGCCCGATTGCGGGCGCAGCCGCAGCCGTTGCAGCGCATGGGTGGCTTGATCGTCGAACTGATAACGCGAGATGTGTCGAATGGCGAGTCGCATGGCAAGTCTCAGTCGAAGTTGTAAGCCTGGGCGATTTCGATCCCGAGGCTGTTGTTGCGGCCGATGAAGTCGGTCAGGAATTCGTGCAGGCCGCTCTTGAAGATCCGCTCGACCGACGTATCGGACAGCATCTGCAGGATCTTCGTGGCCGTGTCGTGACACGGGTGTGTCACGCCGTAATCCTTTGCGAGCAGGTTCAGGCTCGACACGACGCGCCCGTAGCAATAGCGCAGCGAACGCGGCATGCGGCCGTTCAGGATCAGGTAGTCGGCGATGTTCATCGGCTTGTACTGCACGTCGTACACCCAGCGGTACGAACGGTGCGCGGCGACGCAGCGCAGGATCGTCTCCCACTGGTAGTTGTCGAGGATCGTGCCGACGTGCGACACCGACGGCAGCAGCAGGTGGTATTTCACGTCGATGATGCGCGCGGTGTTGTCGGCGCGCTCGACGAACGCGCCGATCTGCGCGAAATCGAAGATCTCGTTGCGCAGCATCGTGCTGTAGAAGCTGCCGAGGATCAGCGCGGTTTCGCGCTTCACCTGGTCGAGCACGGCCGGCAGCTCGCTTTCCGGCACCGGCTGCGCGAGCGCGCGGCGCAGCGCGAGCCAAGCGCCGTTAACGCTCTCCCACGCCTCGCGCGTAAGCGCCGTGCGCACCATCCGCGCATTCGAGCGCGCCGCCTCGATGCACGACAGCACGCTCGACGGGTTGTCTCGGTCGCGCAACAGGTAGTCGGTCACGGTATCGGCCGCATACGCGTCGTATTTCTGCCGGTAACCTTCATCCGTGCCCGAGCTGACGAGCACCGACGACCATTCGGCCGGCGCGTCGGACGTGCGCGTGAGCGCCATCCGCAGCCCGGCATCGACGATGCGCGCGATGTTCTCCGCGCGCTCGATATAGCGGTACATCCAGTAGAGACCGCTTGCAGTACGTCCCAGAAGCATCTCGTGTCCACTCCGTCTTCGTTCGGTTCGCGCGCCGGCTCCGGCGCGCGCGGTAGCATCCGGCTCAGTCGGCCAGCACCCAGGTGTCCTTGGTGCCGCCGCCCTGGCTCGAGTTGACGACGAGCGATCCCTCCTTCAGCGCGACCCGCGTGAGCCCGCCCGGGGTGATGCGGATCCGGTCCGACACCAGCACGAACGGCCGCAGGTCGACGTGGCGCGGCGCAAGGCCGGCGTCGGTCAGGATCGGCGTCGTGGACAGCGCGAGCGTCGGCTGCGCGATGTAGTTCGCGGGGCGCGCGCGCAGCTTCGCGGCGAAGGCCTCGATCTCCGCTTTCGACGCGGCCGGCCCGACCAGCATCCCGTAGCCGCCCGAGCCGTGCACTTCCTTCACGACCAGTTCGTCGAGATGGTCGAGCACGTACTTCAGGCTGTCGGCCTCGCCGCAGCGCCAGGTCGGCACGTTCTCCAGCAGCGCCTTGCGGCCCGTGTAGAACTCGACGATCTCCGGCATGTACGAGTAGATCGCCTTGTCGTCGGCGATGCCCGTGCCGGGCGCGTTCGCGATCGTGATGTTGCCCGCGCGGTAGACGTCCATGATCCCCGCGACGCCGAGCACCGAATCGGGGCGGAACGTGAGCGGATCGAGGAACGCGTCGTCGACGCGGCGGTACAGCACGTCGATCGGCTGGAAACCTTCGGTCGTGCGCATCGCGACGCGGCCGTCGATCACCTGCAGGTCGCTGCCTTCGACGAGATGCACGCCCATCTGGTCGGCGAGGAACGAATGTTCGTAGTACGCGGAGTTGTGGATGCCCGGCGTGAGCACGGCGACGGTCGGGTTGTCGGCGTTGCCGCCCGGCGGGCATACGGCCGCGAGCGACTGGCGCAGCATCTGCGGATAGGTTTCGACCGGGCGCACCTTCACCTGCTGGAACAGCTCCGGGAAGAGCTGCATCATCGTTTCGCGGTTTTCCAGCATGTACGACACGCCGGACGGCGTGCGCGCGTTGTCTTCCAGCACGTAGAACTCGTTTTCGCCGGTGCGCACGATGTCGACGCCGATGATGTGCGTGTAAACGTTGCCGGGCGGCCGGAAGTCGATCATCTCCGGGATGAACGCTTCGTTGTGCGCGATCAGGTGCTTCGGCACGATGCCGGCGCGCACGATTTCCTGACGATGGTAGATGTCGTCGAGGAAGGCGTTGAGCGCCATCACGCGCTGCTCGATGCCGAGCGACAGCCGGCTCCATTCCGTGCCCGAGATGATGCGCGGGACGATGTCGAACGGAATCAGCCGCTCGGCGGCCTCCGCGTCGCCGTAGACGGCGAACGTGATGCCCGTCTTGCGGAACACGCCTTCCGCGTCGTGGGCTTTCTGGGCGAGGCTCGCGGGATTCTGCGTGTCGAGCCACTGCTTCAGGCGCGCGTAAGGCGCCCTTACCATGTCGCCGGATTGCAGCATTTCATCGAATGGCTTCATCGATCTTTTTCTCCATCGATCGTTTCCCCGGCATTGCGCATGCCGGACCGGCGTAACGACTGCGTTGCAAGGAACGTGCCTTGCGGGCTCCCTCGATAATCCCCCCTTTTTGCGCCGTGCCAGGCACGCCCGGCCGACATTGCGCACCACGGTGGTGCAGCGCCCGGCGCGACGTGCAACGACGGTGCGTCGCAGGCGCGCACGGCCGATGCTGCGCCGCGACTTCCGAACATAGTTCCCCCGCGTGTCACGAATGTGCAATCTGCACTGCACAAAAAACGGCGCGACCCGGCACCGGGCCGCCACAATGGAGGCGGGCCGGCACGCACACGGCGCAACCGGCCCTGGGGGAAGTACCGTCTGCGGCGCGCCGGCAGTTCGATGCTGTGAACTGTCCGGTTAGCCGGATCCGGCACCTCAACGCTATGCAGCCGTAATCCCGCCGACAACGCCCATGCATATTTCGACTGACACCGATCGAAAAAAAACATCGGGCCGACCCACGCGAGGCGCGGTACGCTAGAAAATTGGTGCAGCACGGGGTGCCGCCCTTCAGGCGCCCGACTATAAAAAGCGAAGATCGAAATGGAAGCAAAGTGGCTGGAAGATTTCCTGAGCCTTGCGGATACCAAGAGTTTTTCCCGGGCCGCACGTCACCGGCACCTCACGCAGTCGGCATTCAGCAGACGAATTGCCGCACTCGAAACCTGGATGGACGCGAAGCTGGTCGACCGGAGCATCAACCCGATCACGCTGACGCCGGCCGGCCAGATGTTCCGCGGGCTCGCCGCGGACATCCTGCGCAGCATGTATGCGGCGCGCAATCTCGTGAACGGCTACGACCAGTTCGCGGCCAGCGATCAGGTCGTGCGTTTCGCGGTCGCCCATACGCTCGTCTTCACGCTGTTCCCCGAATGGCTCAAGCAGCTCAACGGCGAGGTCGGCCACGTGACCGCGCGCGTGAACGCGGTGAACGTACCGGAGGGCGTGCAGCAGCTCGTCGAAGGTGAATGCGACCTGCTGCTCGGCTATCACCATCCGCAGTTGCCGATCGTGCTCGACCCGAACCACTTCCCGTTCGTCAGCCTCGGCGTCGAACGGATCCTGCCCGTATCGACGCCCGATGCACGCGGCAAGCCCGTGTTCCAGCTGCCGGGCACACCCGACGCACCGCTGCCGCTGCTCGCGTATTCGTCGGGCGCGTTCCTCGGCAACATCGTCGAGATGCTGCTGCTGAACGCAACCGAGCCGTACGTGGTGCACCGGTGCTTCGAGACGCACATGTCCGAGGCGTTGAAGGGCATGGTCGTGGCCGGGCACGGGATCGGCTGGCTGCCGGAAAGCTGCGTTGCGAAGGAGCTCGCGGAAGGCACGCTCGTATGCGCGGGTTCCGGCGACTGGATCACCGAACTCGAGATCCGCCTGTATCGGTCGGCCCGCAAGCGCGGGCTCGCGGCCGAGCAACTGTGGACGTACATCATGAACCGGCCGCGCGCGGCGGTCGAAGGTGCACTCGGCGCGGACGAACAGGCATCCGCGCCGGCGATGCGCATCGCGCGGCGCAGCGCGGGCGCCAACCGCTGATCTTCGCGATTGTGATCTTGATTGCGTTCGCGTTCGCGTCGTGTCCGGCAACGACGCGAACGCAACCGCGAATTTCAGCCATGCGGTATGCGCATGCATCCGCGCCGCTTCCCGGCGAACGCGACCCGCTTTTCCGCCAGCAAATAGCGATCCCGTCGCAACCCGAAAAATAACGCGACAGACCGGTAATCGTTATCAGTGGAATCGCAAACGTTTGCATTTCGTGACTCGATTCTTTTACATCCGGCACGATGCACCGGAATATTCCATCTGATTATCAGAACAGAAACACCCTGTTACAGAACAAATTAAAAGTTTCGATTCACCCGCAACACTCTAAAATACTAACAACGTCACGCCGCCCTTTTCATTTCGCTCGACCTGTACCCGAACCGACATCGATCCGCCGCACACACAGCCGCAAACATTTCTTTTATCAGTCGTTATTTTTCGGCACGAATGTCGATACGACAGACGTGATTCAATGCGTGCGGGATCATCGCTACCGAATAGCAATATTCATATTCGGCAATATCGACTTTCTTCAGTATTAAGAGAGTCAAACAAATCCGTCCTTATCCTGTGTAAATAGGATATTTCACCGCCGTCCCATTCGGGCCACACGCGATTGTTGGTTCGCAATCCATCGTGTATCAATAGCGTGTCGCAAAAAGAACGCTGGCAGATTTGACTCGGAATAAATACTCGTCATTGATTCCGGAACGGAGGTTGCAATGCCTTCCTCGATTCGACAGCACGCTCGCCCTTTCCTGAGCGCCGCCCTCTCCGCGCTCTGCATGAATGCAACGGCCCAGACGCCTGCGTCGGGGCCGGGCGACGGGCGCTACGTGATCTCGTATATCTGCGGCGACGCGCGGATCGACGGCACGGCGCCGCTGCCTCCCGACGGCCGGCCGTACAACCTGGGCGTGTCGTTTGCTTCGGCCAGCACCGGGCAGCCGCTTGCCAATGTGCAGGTGCGGCTGCGCCGCCATGGACGCGTGCTCGTCGAGTTCAACGCGTCCGGGTCGCGCTGCCTGTTCAGCGTGCCCGACGCAAGTTACCGGGTGGAGGGAACGTACCAGGGAGCCACCCAGTTCGCGATCGTGGAAACCGGCGCACTCACCACGCAGTTGCGATGGTAAGTCCCGCCTGACCCCGCCCCGATCACGCCATTCACCGCCGCGCATCGAATCGAGGAGCATTGCATGCCTCCTGCCGAACGACCGGACCGCTCGCCCGCCCCCCAGCCGAAACCCTCCTGGGGCCCGGGAAAGAATGCAGCACTCAGCTTCGTCGCGTTTGCCACGATCTTCGGCCTCTTCGCGTATGCCGAGCGAGACACGACAGTCGGCCACCCGAGCGTGGCGCACGACATTTCCGGCGCAATCGGCACTGCGGTCGGAAAGTATCGCAACGCGATCGTGACCCTGGCCTCCCGCGCGAGCGCGTCGTCCGGCACATCCGTCGCGCCCGTGCCGGCGTCGACACGCGCGCAGGCCACACCGCCCGCGCCGCCATGGCAGGCCGCGTCGGCGTCGGCAGCACCCGAGGTATCGACCGTGCCGCCCGTCACGCTCACGGTCGCACCGGAACCCGCGCCGCACCCCGCTTCCCGCGCCGTCGCGACGCACCGGCGGCCGCCGCATGCGCCACCGGTGGCACTCGCGGCCGGTACGCAGCAGGCAACCGCCTCCGGTCGCGCCGCCACGCGGCACGGCGCCACGCATCGGCCGCCGCATGCGGACACGCTGGCAGGCACGGACAAGCGGATGGACTTCGCGCCCAAACCCCGGACATACCGCACAGACGCCACGCGCATGCAGACGGCGAGTGTCACGCACGCGGAACTGGAAAGCGCGCGTGCGCTGGCGAAGGCGCGCTCGTGTGCGGTGATCGACGAATGGAACTGTGTCGAGCAAAACGCGAGCCGCGCGCTCGCGATCGACCCGACGAACAGCGAATCGCGTGCGTTGCTCGGCCAGGCGATCCGTAACCGGCTGTGAGCCGGCGCCGCATTGCCGGGCACTCGCAGCCCGGCCGCGCGACACGCGACGACGTGCGTCGTCACGCGTGTCACCGATGTGATCGTTTCGAAAGGAGGACACCTCGTGGCCAACAATCATCAACAATCCTGCACGGCCGTCGCTCCGTCCAACCGGCGGATCCTCCTGCATGCGCCACTGGTATTGCTGCTCGTCGCGTCCGGCCCCTGCTTCTCCGCCGAAGGCGATACGGAGTCGGGCGGCCGCATCAGTGAAATCGCCGGGTCTGCCGGCGCACCGGATCGGGGGCCGCCCGACGCGTCGGCACAAGGTTCGCCCGCGCCGGATGCACAACCGCCGAATGCGCGGACGCTGATCGCGCAGGCATCGAGTGCGCAGATGCCCGACGCGTCAACGCCCGCCGCTTCACAGTCCGCTCCACAGTCCGGTCAGCCGCCCGGTCCGCAAACGCCGGGAGCGCCGACGTCGAGTTCGTCGACACCCGGCATGCCGGCGCCGAATGCACAGACCCCCGGCGCGCAGCCGCCTGCCTCCCAGGTACCCGAAGCCCAGGCGCCGAACGCGCAGATACCCGACCTCCGCACCGCCGATCCGGCCACGGTCCGCAACGACGTGTTCGGTCTCGCGTCGAGCGGCGGCGCGATCAAGGCGCTGGAGGAAGCGAAAGCGCGCCCCGACGTGTTCTCCGCGGTCGATCTCGCGCGGCTCGAGGAACTGTCGATCCGCCAGCAGGTGCGCGGCGGACGCGACAAGTCGCGCTCGATGACGAGCCCCGACCGCTTCGACGGGATCGACAGCGCGCTCGCCGCCGCGAACGACCTCGACAAGCGGATGCCGTCCACGCCCGAGTATTCGCCGGTCAGGACGGCGCTCGCCGGCGACCGGACGGTAGCGCTGGCGGCACGCGGCGAGATGAAGCAGGCCGTCGCGACATTCGAGACGATTCCGCCGGACGCGGAGATCTCGATCGACGCACTGGCGGCCGTCGGCGATGCGTACCTGTACCTGAGCGAACCGGGCAAGGCAAACGCGGTATACCAGCGCGCGCTGAAGCAGGCGACCGCGCCGCAGGCCGACATCGCGACGCGCGGCTTCCAGTACGGCGCACGCACGCGCCCGATCGAATTGCGCGAGGGGCTGTTCTGGTCGTACGTCGACCAGGGACGCGCGGCCGATGCGAACCAGGTGCTCGAGGACATGGGCAAATCGCTGCCGCCGGCCAAGGACGTGCGCACCTGGGGGCCGGAAAACGACGACTACCTGCGCTACTACCGGCTGCGCGCGCAATACCTGATCTATACGGGCCGGGTGGACGAAGGGATCGCCTCGCTGGAAAAGCTCGAGAAGGAAGTGCCGTTCAACGCTGAAGTCCGCGCCGCGCATGCCGACGCCGTCTCGGGCCAGTCGCATCCGCGCCAGGCGATCGCGATGTATCGTGCGTCGCTGACCGACCACCCGGACAGCGTCGAGATGCTCGCGGGGCTCGGCCGCGCATCGCTTACGGCGGACGATTACGCGAGCGCGAGGAACGTCGACCAGACCCTGGGCAACACGTTCCCGGACAGCGGCGCCGTGCGCGGGTTCAAGCGCGACTACAAGGCGTACCGCAGCCCCGTGTTCACGACCGACCTGAGCTTCGAGCACGGCAACAGCGCACTGGCCGACAACAGCTTCACGTCGGACAGCTATGTGTATTCCCAACCGTTCGGCGACAACTGGCGTGTCTTCTCGCATACGTTCTTCGGCCATGCCCAGACCGACGGCGGCAGCGTCAGCCGCACGCGCACGGGCGTCGGCAGCGACTACCGGCACGGGCCGCTCACCGTGCTGGGCGAAGTCACGCGCTCGTTCGGCTCGGACGGCCGAACCGGCGGCCGCGGGTCGATCGCGTACGCGCTGAACGACTACTGGACGGTCGGCGCCGGGCTCGACACCAACGACAACTCGCTGCCGTGGAAGGCGTATGCCGCGCACATCTGGGGCCGCTCCGCGAACGTCTCGATCGTGTATCGGCAGAGCGACCGCCGCGAAGTCAAGCTGAGCTACGGCGTGAGCCGCTACAGCGATTCGAACCTGCACCAGGAGATTTCCGCGACGGGCACGCAGCGCGTGTACACGTCCGCGAACCAGCTCGTCAACGTGTCGCTGGACCTCGGCACCGACAGCAACACGCGCCAGGACGCCCCCTACTTCAACCCGGGCCGCGACTATGCGGCCGCGGCGACCGTCATGCACCAGCTGACGCTGTGGAAGAAGGGCGACATGTCGCTGCAGCAGCGCCTGTCGGCGTCAGGCGGTGTGTACAACGAGCGCGGCTTCGGCACGAGCCCGCTGTGGACCGCGCGCCTCGAGCACGCGTGGACGTTCAAGCACGACATCACGCTGACCTACGGCGTCGAAATCAGCAGTCATGCGTACGACGGCCAGCGCGAGCGCTCCGAAACCGGCTTCCTGTCGGTCAACCTGCCGTTCTAGCAAGGAGATCGCACAATGCAATCCAGACGGACCTTCATGTGCGGATGCCTCGGTACGTTTGCGGCCTGTTCGTTGTTCCCCGGCGTGGCGAACGCCAGGATGATCGACCTGCTGCCGCCGTCCGATCCGGTCGACGGCAAGACGTTCCGCGTGATCTGCCTGCATGACGTGCGCGACAACCTGCTCGCGACGTTCTCGTCGTCGACGATGGTCGATCCGTACGCGGTCGACACCGGCACGCTGACGGCCATCTTCTCGTGGCTGCAGACCAACAACTATCACACCATCACGGTCAAGCAGATCGAAGCGTCGCGGCACGGCGGCAAGCCGCTGCCGCCGCGCGCGGTGTTGCTCACGTTCGACGACGGCTACAGCAGCCACTACACGAAAGTCCTGCCGCTGCTCGAGCGCTTCAAGTATCCGGCCGTGATGGGCATCGTCACCGCCTGGATCGACGCGCCGCTGGATACGCCGATCAAGATCAGCGACAAGATCCAGATGCCGCGCGACTACTTCATGACGTGGGACCAGGTGAAGAAGGTCGGCCAGTCGGAATTCGTCGAGCTCGGCTGCCACACCCACAACCTTCATCACGGCGCGGTCGCGAATCCGCAGGGCAACGAACTGCCGGCGACCACGTCGCACCTTTACCTGCAGGACCAGAAACGCTATGAAACCGACGCCGAATTCGAAGCGCGCGTGCACGACGACCTGCAGACGTGCGTGCGGCAGATCCGTGAACGCACCGGCATCGTCGCACGCTCGATGGTCTGGCCATACGGCGCGGAAAACCAGCCCGTGCGCAAGATCTCGACGTCGCTCGGCATGGATATCCAGTTCAGCCTCGACGCCGGCCCGAATACGCCGGACGTGCCGCTCGACCGGTTGCGGCGGATCCTGATGATGTACGACGTCGACATCGGCGGGTTCGAGCGGTCGATGCGCGAGCCGGCCTCCAACCGCGGCGACGTCGACATTCCCGAGCGCGTCGTGCAGGTCGATCTCGACCAGGTCTACGATCCCGATCCGGCGCGCCAGGAAGCGAATCTCGGCAAGCTGATCGAGCGCATCTACCGGATGCAGCCGAAATCGGTGTACCTGCAGGCATTCGCCGACCCGAAGGGCACGGGTGTCGCGGAATCGCTGTATTTCCCGAACCGGCACCTGCCGATGCGCGGCGACCTGTTCTCGCGCGCCGCCTGGCAGCTCAGCACGCGCTCGAACGTGCAGGTGTACGCGTGGATGCCGGTGCTCGCGTTCCGGCCGCGGGCGGACCAGCATCGCGGCCTCGAGGCCGTCAGCGCATACGGCGGCGCGCCGGCGCGCGAGAACGGCTCGCGCGTGTACCGCCTGAGCCCGTTCGACCCCGAAGCGCGGCTGTTCATCGAGCAGATCTACGAGGATCTCGGCAAGTACGCGTCGTTCAGCGGCATCCTGTTCAGCGACGACGCCGTGCTCGACGATTACGAAGACGCCGGCCGGCACGCGCTGAGCACGTATGCGCAATGGGGCCTGCCGGCCGACATCGGCAAGATCCGCGCGACACCCGACCTGATGAAGCGCTGGACGCGGCAGAAGAGCCGCTACCTGATCGACCTGACGCGCCAGCTAGAACAGATCGTGCTCGCGAACCAGAACGCGGGCGACGTGCTGACGGCGCGCAACATCTTCGCGCTGCCGGTGCTGAAGCCGGAATCGGAAGCGTGGTTCGCGCAGAACTACGACGATTTCCTCGCCACCTACGACTTCGTCGCGCTGATGGCGATGCCGTACATGGAACAGGCGCAGGACCCCGAACGCTGGATGGACCAGCTCGTCGACGCCGTCCGCGCGAAACAGCTCGGCACCAGGCGCACCGTGTTCGAGCTGCAGTCGTACGACTGGCACGCGCGCAAGGACATCGGCGGCACCGCGCTGCTCGCGCAGATGCGGCGCCTGCGCAGCAAGGGCGCGGTGAACTTCGGCTACTACCCGGACAACTTCCTGAACAACCAGCCGGATCTCGACACGATGCGCGACGTGATGTCGCTGAAGTCGCGCCTCGATCCGACCTCGATCAACGCGCTGATGCAGATGCAGAAGACACAGGGGACGAAGACGCCATGACCAGCCACAGCATCATCCAGCGCCTGCAGGATTTCGTCTTCTACTACCCGTTCTTCATGTCGTATCTGTGGATGATCGGCGGTGTCGTCCATTACTTCCTGCTCGAGGAAGGGCGCGTGCTGTCGACGCGCACGATCGCGGCGAGCGGCATCCCGAAGATCTCGATCGTCGTGCCCTGCTTCAACGAAGCCGCGAACGCGCGCAGCGTGATCCAACACCTGGACGGGATGCAGTATCCGAACTACGACATCATCGCGGTCAACGACGGCAGCCGGGATCGCACCGGCGAGATTCTCAACGAACTGGCCGTCGAGATCCCGCGGCTGCTCGTGATCCATCACGCGCGCAACGAAGGCAAGGCGGTCGGGCTCACGACCGCGGCCGCGGTATCGAACGCGGAATACCTGCTGTGCATCGACGGCGATTCGCTGCTCGCGCACGATGCGATCGGCTGGATGCTCGAGCACTTCCTGACCGACCCGGGCGTCGGCGCCGTGACCGGCAACCCGCGCATCCGCACGCGCACGTCGCTGCTCGGCCGCATGCAGGTCGGCGAATTCTCGTCGATCGTCGGGCTGATCAAGCGCACGCAGCAGGTGTACGGCCGCATCTTCACGGTGTCGGGCGTCGTCACGATGTTCCGCAAGACCGCGCTCGCCGACGTCGGCTACTGGAGCTCGGACATGCTGACCGAGGACATCGACATCAGCTGGAAGCTGCAATGCCGCGACTGGCGCGTCGTATACGAGCCGCACGCGCTCAGCTGGATCCTGATGCCCGAGACGCTGATGGGGCTCTACCGGCAGCGGCTGCGCTGGTCGAAAGGCGGCATCCAGGTGCTGCTGAAATATGCGGGCACGCTCGCCCGGCCGACGCAGATGATGATGTGGCCGCTGTTCGCCGAGTACCTGATCGGCATCGCGTGGGCCTATTCGATGTCGTTCATCCTGCTGCTCGCGCTGGTGAACGTCGTCCATCCGCTGCCGCTGAGCTGGCACGTATCGGTCGTGCCGCACTGGCACGGGATGTTGCTGGTTGCGACCTGCATCCTGCAACTGATCATCGGCAGCATGATCGATCGTCAGTATGACGAAAAACTCCTGATGTACTTCCTGGACACCATCTGGTACCCCGTTGCTTTCTGGCTGATCAGCATGATCACTACCGTCGTCGCCCTGCCGGCCGTCGTGCTGCGGGGCCGCGGCAAGCGGGCCGTGTGGGTCAGCCCCGACCGAGGCATTCAACATGAAGAACGCGCCGATTATTGACCTCTCCCTGCGCACGCCGCGCGAAATGCTCGCCGAACGCGGCCGCGTCGCCGGGCCCGCGCTGGTCGTCTGGTTCCGGCTCCTGCGGCCCGCGCTGGTGGGCGCCGTATGGGCGTCGATCTGCATCTATACGTATCGCTACCTGCTGCCGTTCAACCCGGCCGAGATGCCGATCGAACAGATGGTGTTCTACGCGACCAGCATCGCGATCATCGCGGGCACCATCGTCATGTGGCTGATCGCCGGGCGCGTCGTGCATCCGCTGGCGTTCCGGCTGCGCGTGTCGAAGATGCTGCGGCGTTCGGCCAGCGCGAAGGTGCGCTCGGTGCCGCCGACCGTGCTGGCGAGCGCCCGGCGGCGCGGCGCGCGCCGCACGACGCGCATTCTCGTCGCGTCGCACGACGCGAACGGCTCGATTTCAGGCATCGAATGGGTCGCCCACGCGGGGCCGCCGCCCCGCGAGTAGGTCAGCGGAGCCGCGCCGCCGCGCACGGGGCCGCGTCGGTGCCGCGCGGCGCCACTCCTGAAGCCGCACTGCCGCGCTGTGCCGGCAGGCCGGCAACCTTTTGCAGTTTTTGCGGACGAGGTGAATCATGTGCGGAATCGTCGGAGCAAGCGGCCTGAACAATCAGGTGCCGCAACTGGTCAATGCGCTGAGCCGGCTCGAGTATCGCGGCTACGATTCGTGCGGCATCGCCGTGCAGGACGACGGCCGCCTGCGCAGCGAGCGCACGCTGCGGCGCGTGACCGACCTGCAGGCGCGCGTGCTGACGCTGGGCCTCGAGGCGCGGACCTGCATCGCGCATACGCGCTGGGCGACACACGGCGCACCGTCGGAAATGAACGCGCATCCGATCATGTCCGGCGACACGATCGCGGTCGTGCACAACGGCATCATCGAGAACCACGACGCGCTGCGCGCGGAGCTGCGCGAGCGCGGCTACACGTTTCGCGGCCAGACCGACACCGAGGTGATCGCGCACCTGATCCACAGCCTCTATCGCGACGACCTGTTCGACGCGGTCGTGCGCGCGGTGAAGCGCCTACACGGCGCATACGCGATCGCCGTGCTCAGCGCGCGCGAGCCGCAACGCCTCGTCGCCGCGCGCGCGGGCTCGCCGCTCGTGATCGGCATCGGGGCCGAACAGAACTACCTCGCGTCGGATTGCGCGGCGCTCGGCGACCTGACCGACCGCTTCGTTTACCTGGAGGACGGCGACGTCGCGCTGATCACGCCGGAGCGCATCGCCGTGGTCGACTCGGGCGGACACGACGCCCAGCGCCCGCTGTGCCAGGTGAAGGCGCGCGAAGGCGACGCCGCGCTCGGCCCGTACCAGCACTTCATGCAGAAGGAGATCTTCGAGCAGCCGAAGGCGATCGACAACACGCTCGACGGCATCGACACGATCTCGCCGGCGCTGTTCGACACGACCGACGACGCGCGCGCGCGACTGTCGAGAGTCAGGAGCGTGCTGCTGCTCGGCTGCGGCACCAGCTACTACGCGGGCCTGACCGCGAAATACTGGCTCGAGTCGATCGCGGGCGTGCCTGCCCAGGTCGAGATCGCCAGCGAGTTCCGCTACCGCGACACGGTGGCCGATCCGCGCACGCTCGTCGTCGGCATTTCGCAATCGGGCGAAACCGCCGACACGATTGGCGCGATCGAACGTGCGCGCGACATGGGCCAGGAACTGTCGATGGCGATCTGCAACGTGGCGACCAGCACGATCGCGCGCAACGCGCCGCTGCGGTTCCTGACACGGGCCGGCATCGAGCTCGGCGTCGCGTCGACCAAGGCGTTCACGACGCAGCTCGTCGCGCTGTTCGTGCTCGCCGCGACGCTCGGCAAGCTGCGCGGTCACGTCGATGCCGCGCAGGAAGCCGAATTCCTGAAGCAGTTGCGCCACCTGCCGGCCGCGCTGAACAGCGTGCTCGCGCTGGAGCCGCAGATCATCGCGTGGTCGGAGGAATTCGCGCGCAAGGAAAACGCGCTGTTCCTCGGCCGCGGGCTGCACTACCCGATCGCGCTCGAAGGCGCGCTGAAGCTGAAGGAAATCTCGTACATCCACGCCGAGGCCTATCCGGCCGGCGAACTGAAGCACGGGCCGCTCGCGCTCGTCACGGAAGCGATGCCGGTCGTCACGGTCGCGCCGAACGACACGCTGCTCGAGAAGCTGAAGTCGAACATGCAGGAAGTGCGCGCGCGCGGCGGCGAGCTGTATGTGTTCGCCGATGCCGACACGCAGATCGTCAACGACGACGGCCTGCACGTGATCCGGATGCCGGAGCATTACGGGCAACTGTCGCCGATCCTGCACGTCGTGCCGTTGCAGCTGCTCGCGTATCACACCGCGTGCGCGCGCGGCACCGACGTCGACAAGCCGCGGAACCTCGCGAAATCGGTGACGGTGGAGTAAGGCGGGACGACCGGGACGGCCCCGCGAAGCCGTCCCGACCCCGTATCGGCTCGAAGCCGGCCATTCGCGCAGGCCATTCGGCCAGGTCGAAATATGTACCACGTAGTGGTATATAATCCTGTGCTGACCTGATCGGCCCGACATGCCGGTAATCGGCGGCGCGGGATCGTGCCGGGCAAGGTCGGGCAGGTGCGGGTTTGCGTATTCCTGTTCGCCAAACCCGACCAGGACGACATCGACGCACGCGAACGGCGTGCCGTCAGCAAGCTCGCCGCGGATGTCGGGCGCCGCACCGGCGCCGATATCGCGACGCTGGTCACACTGAAAGAGCGGGTGGAGATTTGCAATGGCCAGGAGTCGATTCAAGAGCGACGCAACGGAGGCGATCCACGGCGCCGCATCGGGCCTCTGTCGTGCCGCGTTGATCGACAAGAAGACGATGCGCGAATACGACGATCTCCGCATCGAAGCCGCCCCGCGGTTCGATCCGGAAGCCATCGCCCGCATCCGCAAATCCGTCAATGTCAGCCAGAGCGTGTTCGCGCTCTACCTGAACACGACGGCGTCGACGATCCGCCAATGGGAACAGGGCGACAAGCGGCCGGGCGGCATTGCCGCACGGATGCTCCAGATCGTCGAGAAACACGGGCTCGAGGTGTTCTCCTGAACCGGCCCCCCGAATCCCCCTGCACGGCCGCCCCCGCACCGGATACCGCGACGCGCCCCGCAACGAATATGACGGAGACACAATGGCAGTAAGACTCTTTGGATGCGGATTGCTGGCACTGACGTTCGCGTCGACAGGCTGGGCCGCCGAGCACTACGTCGAAGTCTGGAACCCGCCCGAGGCGCGGCAGCCGGCCGCCCGCACGCCGGCCGCCCACACCGGCGCCGATGCACGCGCCGGCAAGAGCGTGGAGAAGCACGCGAATGCCACACCGAAAGCCGCGGTGAAACCGCACAAGCGCCGTGTCGCGCAGGCGGTGAAAGCCGGCTCGCATCGTCCGCCCGCCACCGCGGCCGAGACGCCGGCCGCACCGCGCCCCGTCGCGCAGCCCTCACCGGGACGCCTGACGGTCATGCAGCCGGCTGCGCCCGATGCACAGCACGCTTTGAATTACTCCGACATCCCGCGGCAATACACACCGGACGGCAACGTGCTGCGTGTCGGCACGCACAACCGCTCCGCGGAGGTGACTCGATAATGGAAGCGCAAACCTACCACGGCTACCAGATCTGGGGCCACGCGATCCTGCAGCAGGACGAGATCCTGCAGCCCGAGCGCTTCGCGGCGAGCGGCACGATCACGCAGAACAACAAGCTGGTGGAGGCGTCCGGCGTGCTCGGCGTGTTCGACACCGAGGACGACGCGCGCGAAGCGGGGCTCGAATGGGCCCGCGCCTGGATCGACAGCCACCGTTGAGCGTGCGCAACCTGCGCGCCGTGGTCGACGCCGGGCACGAGTCGGCCGCGAGCCGGCAATGAAAAAAGGGGCGTTATCGACGCCCCTTTGCCATTCGAACCAAGACAACTCAAGCCGCGGCCCGTGGCGGTCGCACCGCCGCCTGCGGCCGGCCGACGAACCGCGCCAGCCCGACAATCGCGGCCAGCGTCGCGAGGTACGCGACGATCTGGATGCCCGCCGGGCGCGCGGTATAGCCGATCAGCGTATGCAGCGCCTTGCCGACGATGCTCGATTCCTTGAGCAGCCACGACGTATCCCAGACCGCATCGCCCCACGACGGCACGAGGCCTGCCGCGAGCAGGAAGCCGACGCACTGGCTGGCCATCCCCGCCGCGAGCAGCACGATCAGCGAGTTGGTGACGGAGAACAGGCGCTTCAGCGGAATCTGCAGCAGGCCCGCATACATCCCGTAGCCGAGCCCGGCGCCGCCGAGCACGCCGAGCAGCCCGCCGACGATCATCTGCGGCGTCTGTCCCGGATCGCCCGCCGCGATGCCGTACAGGAACAGCACGGCCTCGGAGCCTTCACGCAGCACCGCGACGCCGACCACGATCGCGAGCCCCGTCAGCGGCTTGCTGCCGGCCGCGACGGCACGCCCGACCGCCGTCATCTGCATCGCCATCTCGCGACCGTGCCGGCTCATCCAGATGCTGTGCCATGCGAGCATCAGCGTCGCGACGAACATCACGCCCGCGTTGAAGACCTCCTGCCCCATGCCGGACGCCCATTGCGAGATCACGTCGGCGAACGCCGCGATCAGGCCGGCGCCGATCACGCCGCCCGCCAGGCCGCCGCCGACCCACCAGCCGCGCCGCGGCACGCCTTTTGTCGCGGCCATCACGATCGACACCACCAGCGCGGCCTCGAGCACTTCACGAAAGACGATCAGGGCAGTCGACAGCATGTCCGTATCCGCTTACTTGACGGTCAGGTGCGTCTTCGACTGCGCTTCGTGATACTCGTCGTGGAACTCGTAGGTCCCGGCCTTCAGCGGCCCGACCAGGATCTCCACCGACTTGCCGGCAGGCACGACCTTCTCCGCCTTGAAATCGTCGCTCTCGAATTCGGCGGGCGTCGCGTCGAGGTTCTTCACGACGAACTTCACCTTCTTGCCGGCCGGGATCGTCACGCCGTCCGGCGAAAACTTGTGATCCTTCAAGGTCAGGTTGACGACATCGTCGGCCGCGAATGCGGACGTGGCCGATGCGCCCAGCAGCGCCAGCGAAAAGCCGAAAGCAAAACGGTTCATGCGGGGTAACGAATTGAAATATCGAAGGGAGTTGATACTAAGATCGATTCGCATTTCCAACTCGCGTACCCTTACTGGCGACATGGTGATCGCGCTTCATCGAGTGCCGCTACGCCTTGCCCGGCAAGGCATCCACCCCGCTTCGCCCCGAACGCTTCGCCGTCAATCGGGACAAGTGCCGAATGACGGCAAAAGCCCGCAAGCGATTCATCAGACATCATCTTTACAACAGGCTGTCGCCGCACTACTGTCGTCGCACCGGAGCCGCGACACGGATATTCGTCGACACGCGTACGCTTGACCTTCCCACCGTGGCAAGCTTCATGCTGTCGATGCTTGTCAATCGTCAACTCAGGAGAACACGATGGAATTCGAAGTCCAGGACATGACCTGCGGCGGCTGTGCCAATGCAATCACGCGCGCGGTGACGGCCGCCGATCCCGCCGCGAAGCTCGACATCGACGTCGCGGCGAAGATCGTCAAGGTCGAGTCGGCGCAAGGCGCCGAGCGCGTGCAGTCGATCATCGAAGCCGCCGGCTTCCACCCCGCGCTGCGCACCGCTTGACGCCACGCTTAGCGCAACACTGAACGCAACGCGGGCGCAACGCACACGGGCGCGGGCACACCGCCATGCGGCGCTGCGCCCGCGCCCCGCAGTACATCAGCGCAGCCGGATCAGCGTCGACTTCAGTTCGGTGTACTTCTCGAGCGCGTGCAGCGACTTGTCGCGGCCGTTGCCCGACTGCTTGTAGCCGCCGAACGGGAAGTTCATGTCGCCGCCCTCGTCGTAGCAGTTCACCCAGACGGTGCCCGCACGCAGCCGGCGCGACACGTCGTGCGCGGTCGTCAGGTTCGACGTCCACACGGCCGCGGCCAGCCCGTACTCGGTATCGTTCGCGATCCGCACGGCCTCGTCGACGTCGTCGAACACGATCACCGACAGCACGGGCCCGAAGATCTCCTCGCGTGCGATCCTCGCATCCGGCTTCACCTCGAATACCGTCGGCTCCACGTAGAAGCCGCCCGTTTCCGCCTTCACGCGCGCACCGCCGGTGACGAGGCGGCCCTCGCTGCGCCCGGCCTCGATATAGCCGAGCACGCGTTCGAGCTGGATGCCGTCGACGATCGCGCCCATCGACACCGACGGATCGAGCGGATTGCCGGGCACGTACGCACGCGCGGCCGCGACGAGCTTCTCGATGAACGCATCCTTGATGTCGCGATGCACGAGCAGCCGCGAGCCGGCCGTGCACATCTCGCCCATGTTGTAGAAGATCGCGCCGGCGGCCGCCTGCGCCGCGCGGTCGAGATCGGGACAATCGGGCAGCACGATGTTCGGCGACTTGCCGCCGAGTTCGAGCCACGCGCGCTTCAGGTTCGACTGCGCGGCGTACTGCATGATCAGCTTGCCCACCGCCGTCGAGCCGGTGAATGCGATGCAGTCGACGTCGCGATGCAGCGCGAGCAGCTTGCCGGGCTCGCCGGCCCCCGGTACGACGTTGAACACGCCCGCCGGAATGCCGGCCTCGTATGCGAGCTGTGCGACGCGGATCGCGGTCAGCGGCGATTTCTCCGACGGCTTCAGCACGACGCTGTTGCCGGCCGCGAGCGCGGGGCCGAATTTCCATGCGGCCATCAGGATCGGGAAGTTCCACGGCACGACGGCGGCCACCACGCCGACCGGCTCGCGCGTGACGAGGCCGACGAGATGATGATCGGCCGGCGCGACCTCGCCGCCCACCTTGTCGATCGCTTCCGCGAACCATTCGACGCAATACGCGGCGCCCGGCACGTCGACCGTCGTCGTGTCGCCGATCGGCTTGCCCGCGTCGAGCGTCTCGAGCAGCGACAGCTCGTCGAGGTGCTCGCGCATCAGCGCGGCCCAGCGCAGCAGCACGGCCTTGCGCGCACGCGGGTTCAGCCCGGCCCACACGCCCGCGTCGAACGCGCGACGCGCCGCCGCGACGGCCGCGTTCACGTCGGCTTCGCCGCAATCGGCGACCTTCGCGAGCACGCGGCCGTCGATCGGGCTCACGCAGTCGAACGTCTTGCCGCCGTGCGCGTCGCGCGACGCGCCGTCGATGAATGCGCGCCCTTCGATCTCGAGCGACGCCGCCTTGTCCTGCCAGTCAGCCAAAGTCAACTTGTTCATCAGGATGCCTCAGTTTTTTGGCATTCGCGATGCGACGCGCCGTTGCGCGTGACGCGCAGCCGGCCGGCAGCGAATGCGGTGATGCGCGGTCGGGAAGTCAGAAGGTCGCCGGCGAATTGGCCGAGACGACCTCGCAGATCAGGTCCGCGCTGGGATTGCGAAAACGGTGCGGCAAACGGCTTTCGAAGTAATAGCCGTCTCCGGGGTCGAGCAGCCACGTCGCGCCGTCGACGGTCAGCTCGAGCCGACCCGACACGACGACACCGCCCTCGTGCCCCGCGTGCACGAGCATCTCGGGCCCCGTATCGGCGTGCGGCTGGTAGATCTCGCGCAGGATGCACATGTTGCGGTCCTTCACGCTCGCGCCGACCAGATGAAACGCGAGCGTGTCGTTGCCGAGGTTCGGCATCTCGTCGCGGCGCGACACGACCGAACGCGATTCGACGAGTTCGAACGTGAAGAACTCCGCGAGACTCATCGGGATGCATTCCAGCAGCTTCTTCAGCGAGCCGACCGACGGGCTCACGCGGCCCTGTTCGATCAGCGAGATCGTGCCGTTGGTCACGCCGGCCCGCTTCGCGAGTTCGCGCTGCGACAGGCCATGCTTGTTGCGCACGAAACGCAGGCGCTCGGCGACTTCGGTGGACATCGATTCGGTTTCGGACACGATAGGTGCGATGACAAAGTGAAACGACGCAGTGGACAGCCGTTGAATATTCTAATCACTTTATGCCGCACATCAGCGGGGAAAACCCTGAAAGGCGTTCGAAATAATGAACACCCCGTCGATTATTCCATTTGCGAATCTTTTGTTTGCACTGCTCGGGAAAGCCCTGATGCAACACCGTTAAAAAACATTTGACGCCGTTTTTGGCTCGTATATGCTGGCTCTCAGGTTCGCGTCATCAAGCGTTCATCGGCAGCAAAAAGCGTTATTGCAACGCAAAAATTGATGCCCTTCGATGTAAATGACGCGTAACCGGCGCCTTGATTATTTTAAACGCCCAGTGCGTAGAAACGGTCGGGTGTTCAATACTTTCAACAACCCAGTCGAGTGTAATCGTGAGAGTCCGTGGCCCTCTGGTGAGGTGGGATCGAAGCGTGGCGCGAAGTTCGCGCAGCGCGGCATCCCCTTCCGATGGCAGTTGCGGCTGGCATAGTCCTCGCCTGCAGCATCTGTCGATCTACACCATCCTGTCCCGTCGTTCCGTTCGGCGCCACAACGCCGTTTCCGCACGCGCATTCGTCGCCGTCGATACCGACGAAGTGGCGTCGCTGCTGCCGTAGCGCCTCTCCTTTCTTTACGTCGTTCGTTTCGTCTGCTGATTCGCCAACCGCATGGTCCGTGCGGTGACGGAACGCGTTCGCGCATTCGTTGCCGCGTCGCGTATCGCAATGAAACGAACGACGGCCTGATCGTCGCGCGCAGCGCGGATCGCCACGCCATCCCGTTGCGCCCATTCACCAGCGGCCTTGCGCTTTGCGCCAGGCTGCGGGGCTGTTGCACGCCGGCGTTTCGCCACATCCGGCAAGACGTACGCAACAACCCTCCGGATAACTGATTGACGTCATGGAAAGAAGGAAACCACTCGTCGGCATCACCGCCGACCACACGCAGATCGGCGCACACGCGTCGCATACGGTGGGCGACAAATACGTCGCCGCGATCGTCGACGGCGCGCAGGCGCTCGCGATGGTGCTGCCCGCGCTCGGCGAGCGCCAGTCGACCGACGACATCCTCGACACGGTCGACGGCCTGCTGTTTACCGGCAGCTACTCGAACGTCGAGCCGCACCTGTACGGCGGCGAACCGAGCGCACCCGGCACGAAGCACGACCCGGCCCGCGATGCGACGACGCTGCCGCTGCTGCGCGCGGCGATCGCCGCGGGCGTGCCGGTGCTCGCAGTCTGCCGCGGCTTCCAGGAGCTGAACGTCGTCTGCGGCGGCACGCTGCACCAGCGCGTGCATGAAGTGCCGGGCTTCGCCGATCACCGCGAGGACGACGACGCGCCGATGGACACGCAATACGGCCCCGCGCACGTCGTGCGACTGACGCCCGGCGGCAAGCTGCACGCGCTCGCCGGCGGCCGCGACGAAGTGCACGTGAACTCGCTGCACAAGCAGGGCATCGCGCAGCTCGGCTCCGGCCTCGCCGTCGAAGCCGTCGCGCCGGACGGCCTGATCGAAGCCGTGAGCGTCGTCGATGCACCGGCTTTCGCCCTCGCCGTGCAGTGGCACCCGGAATGGCGGCATGCGCAGGACCCGCTGTCGAGCGCGATCTTCCGCGCCTTCGGCGATGCCTGCCGCGCGCGCCGTGCCGCCCGCACGCGCGCCACGGCCGCCGCCGCGCTCGCCTGAGCGCGCCGACCCAACCAACGAGAACAGACATGCAAGACATCGAAGATTTCCTGAAGCAGCACCGGATCACCGAGATCGAAGCGATCATTCCCGACATGGCCGGCATCGCGCGCGGCAAGATCATTCCGCGCAACAAGTTCGAATCCGGCGAATCGATGCGCTTGCCGCAGGCCGTGATGGTGCAGACCGTCACCGGCGACTATCCGGAGGACGGCACGCTGACCGGCGTGACCGATCCCGACATGGTGTGCGTGCCCGACACGTCGACGATCCGCCTGATCCCGTGGGCCGTCGACCCGACCGCGCAGGTAATCCACGACTGCGTGCACTTCGACGGCTCGCCGGTCGAGATCTCGCCGCGCTACGTGCTGCGCCGCGTGCTTGATCTGTACAAGGCGAAGGGCTGGAAGCCGGTCGTCGCGCCCGAGCTCGAGTTCTACCTGGTCGACATGAACAAGGACCCCGACCTGCCGCTGCGTCCGCCGGTCGGCCGCACGGGCCGCCCGGAAACGGGCCGCCAGTCGTATTCGATCGAGGCCGTCAACGAGTTCGACCCGCTGTTCGAGGACATCTATGAATACTGCGAATCGCAGAACCTCGACATCGACACGCTGATCCACGAAGTCGGCGCCGCGCAGATGGAGATCAACTTCATGCACGGCGACGCGCTATCGCTGGCCGACCAGGTGTTCCTGTTCAAGCGCACGGTGCGCGAGGCCGCGCTGCGTCACAACATGTACGCGACGTTCATGGCCAAGCCGATGGAAGACGAACCGGGTTCGGCGATGCACGTGCACCAGAGCATCGTCGACGAGGAAACGGGCCAGAACCTGTTCACGTCGCCCGAAACCGGCGGCGCGACGTCGATGTTCTACAACTACCTCGCGGGGCTGCAGAAATACACGCCCGCACTGATGCCGATCTTCGCGCCGTACATCAACTCGTATCGCCGCCTGTCGCGCTTCATGGCCGCGCCGATCAACGTGCAGTGGGGCTACGACAACCGCACGGTCGGCTTCCGCATCCCGCACTCGGGCCCGTCTGCGCGCCGCATCGAGAACCGCATCCCGGGCGTCGACTGCAACCCGTACCTCGCGCTCGCCGCGACGCTCGCGGCCGGCTATCTCGGCATGACGCAGCGCCTGGAACCGACCGAGCCGCTCGTCAGCGACGGCTACGAACTGCCGTACCAGCTGCCGCGCAACCTCGAGGAAGGGCTGACGCTGATGGCCGCGTGCGAGCCGCTCGGCGAGATCCTCGGCCACAAGTTCCTGAAGGCGTATTTCGCGCTGAAGGAAACCGAATACGAAGCGTTCTTCCGCGTGATCAGCTCGTGGGAACGCCGCCATCTGCTGCTGCACGTCTGAGCGTGCACACAACCGAATACGGAAACACGGAGGAAACATGACGTACCGCAACGAATCTGCCTGGATCCAGCCCGCCGCGCCGGCCGCCGCACCGCGCACGACGCAGGCGCGCTCGACCGCCGAATACCGCGCGCTCGACGCCGCGCACCACATCCACCCGTTCTCGGACATGGGTGCGCTGAACCGCGCGGGCAGCCGCGTGATCGTGAAGGCCGACGGCGTCTACCTGTGGGACTCGGACAGCAACAAGGTCATCGACGGAATGGCCGGCCTCTGGTGCGTGAACGTCGGCTACGGCCGCAAGGAACTCGCCGACGCCGCGTATCGCCAGATCCAGGAACTGCCGTTCTACAACACCTTCTTCAAGACCACGCACCCGCCGGTGATCGAACTCTCCGCGATGCTCGCGGAAGTCACGCCG
>NZ_ASSI01000153.1:0-8964 GCF_000466765.1 Burkholderia sp. AU4i
CCGGTGCCGGCCGTGGCCGGGCGTGCCGCCCCGCCAAGCCCCCGCAGCCAGGACAACCCGTTACGCCCGCGCGGCCGCCGCTGCGGCTGCGATCGGGATCCGGATTGCGGCTCCGCCCGCGCCTGCTCGCGGGCAGGCGCGTCGGCCGCGGCAGGCAGGCTCGCAAGAATGCTCGCCCGCAACGCATCCGGCGCACGGTGATAGTCGGCCTGACGCACGGCCTGCACCAGCGTGACGATCCGTTCGCGTTCCTGTCGACACACGTCGCACCCTTCGACATGCTGCTGGACCCGCAACGCGTCGGGCGCCGACAGCTCGCGGTCGACGTCCGCGTCCAGCAACGCTCGCGCTTCGTTACAGTCCATCGATAGCCTCCGATGCGGTTCCGCCTGCCGGCGTACGGCCTGGCCTGCCTTCGGCCGCCGGTGCCGGCTCGCCGCCCAGCAGCGCGGCGAGCTTGCGCCGGCCGCGTGCGAGCCGCGACATCACCGTGCCGACCGGCACGTCGGCGATCGCCGCGATCTCGCGGTAGCTCAGGTCCTCCATCTCGCGCAGCACCAGCACCTCGCGGTATTCGGGCGGCAGCTTCGCGAGCGCCGCGTTCACGAGCCGCACGTTCTCGCCGCGCAGCAGGTGCGCGAGCGGGTCCTCGGTGGCGGGCTGCCAGTCGTCGGGCACGTCGGTGTCGTCCAGCGTATCGGGCAGCGCGACCTCGTGCGCATGCGTGCGGCGCCGCCACTCCGTGTACCAGGTGTGGCGCACGATCGTCAGCAGCCACGGCCGCGCGTTGTCGCCGCGACACGAATCGACGAAGCGCAGTGCGCGCATGCACGCGTCCTGGACGACGTCGTCCGCATCGCCGGCGTTGCCGCTCAGCCAGCGTGCGAGGTTGTACGCGGCGTCGAGATGCGGCAGCACGAGCGCGCGAAACCGCTCGCCGCGCGCGACCGCGTCGTCTGCCACCCGTTCTTCGACCGCCTGTCCGGCTTGCCCCACATGGCCTCCCTGGTCCCGGCGGCCGAAACCGCGCCCGTTCCGCGCACGGCGCCCGGACAGACCGGCGACGTGCGCGCTCGATGACCATACCGTTGCTGCGTCGAGTTTATTCCCGCGCCGGGCGCATGAAGCGTAAAAAAATCGCCGGGCCGCCCGCCTCCCGTTACGGCGTGGTGCTCCAGTAACCGGGGCGCGCATACGCGGCGCGCAGGTAGTCGATGAAATAACGCACGCGCGCCGGCACGTAGCGCTGCTGCGGGTAGACCGCAAGGATGTCGTAATCGGGCAGCGCGTATTCGTCGAGCACGGTCTCGAGCTCGCCCGTCTCGAGCTGCGCGGCGATTTCCCACGTCGAGCGCCAGCCGAGCCCGAGGCCTTCGGCCACCCAGCGGTGCAGCAGTTCGCCGTCGTTGCAGTCGAGGTTGCCGGCCACGCGCATCGTCGCGATCTTGCCGTGGCGCTGGAAATACCAGCCGCGGTTCTGCCCGCCCTGCAGGTTGAACGCCAGGCAGTTGTGCCTCAGCAGGTCGTCGAGCGACTTCGGCCGGCCGTGCCGGCGGAAATACTCGGGCGTGCCGCACACGACGCGCCGGTTCGACGCGAGCTTCACCGCGACGAAGTTCGGATCGACGGCACCGCCGATCCGGATCGACAGGTCGTAGCCTTCGCGCACGAGATCGACGACGCGGTCGGTCAGGTTGAACGACAGCTGCATCTCGGGCTTGTCGGCCAGAAAGCCCGGCGCGTGCGGCGCGACATGCTTGCGCCCGAATGCGGCCGGCGCCGACACGATCAGGTGCCCGCTGACCGCGCGCCGCCCGGCGGCCAGTTCGTTCTCGGCCTGGTCCCATTCGGACAGCAGCCCGCGGCAGCGCTCGAGGAACGCCGCGCCCTCCTCGCTGACCACCAGCCGCCGCGTCGAGCGGTACATCAGCTTCACGCCGAGCCGCTTCTCGAGCGCGTCGATGCGCCGCCCGAGCACGACCGGCGACACGCCCTCCTCGAGCGCCGCCGCCGCGAGGCTGCCGGCATCGGCCACGCGCACGAACGTCTCGATCTGCTTGAAGCGATCCATCTCCCGTCTCCGTCTCTGTTCCGGCTCCGGCGGAAAGCCCCGCCCGGCCGTCATTCCATACTTTTAGTTTCGAAAAAAGCGACTTCGGCTGATCTTATCAAACCTTTCCTGCATCCCTAAAGTGTCCCCAACAGACCCATTCGCAAGATCCACCCCATTCAAGGAGACATTCATGGCCAAGATGAGAGCCGTCGACGCAGCTGTGCTCGTGCTCGAGAAGGAAGGCATCCAGACCGCGTTCGGCGTGCCGGGTGCGGCGATCAACCCGTTCTACTCGGCGATGCGCAAGTCCGGCGGCATCAGCCACGTGCTGGCCCGCCACGTCGAAGGCGCGTCGCACATGGCCGAAGGCTTCACGCGTGCGGCCCCGGGCAACATCGGCGTGTGCATCGGCACGTCGGGCCCGGCCGGCACCGACATGATCACCGGTCTCTACTCCGCTTCCGCCGACTCGATCCCGATCCTCGCGATCACGGGCCAGGCACCGCGCGCCCGCCTGTACAAGGAAGACTTCCAGGCCGTCGACATCGAATCGATCGCAAAGCCCGTCACCAAGTGGGCCGTCACCGTGCGCGAACCGGCGCTGGTGCCGCGCGTGTTCCAGCAGGCATTCCACCTGATGCGCTCGGGCCGTCCGGGCCCGGTGCTGGTCGACCTGCCGATCGACGTGCAGCTTGCCGAAATCGAGTTCGACATCGACACCTATGAACCGCTGCCGGTCTACAAGCCCGCGGCCACCCGCGCGCAGATCGAGAAGGCGCTCGCAATGCTCAACGACGCGGACAAGCCGCTGATCGTGTCGGGCGGCGGCGTGCTCAACGCGGCGGCCGAAGACCTGCTCGTGCAGTTCGCGGAAACGGTCGGCGTGCCGGTGATCCCGACGCTGATGTCGTGGGGCGCGATTCCGGACGACCACCCGCTGATGGCCGGCATGGTCGGCCTGCAGACGTCGCACCGCTACGGCAACGCGACGCTGCTCGCGTCCGACTTCGTGCTCGGCATCGGCAACCGCTGGGCGAACCGTCACACGGGCAGCGTCGAGGTCTATACGAAGGGCCGCAAGTTCGTGCACGTCGACATCGAGCCGACGCAGATCGGCCGCGTGTTCGGCCCGGATCTCGGCATCGTGTCGGACGCGAAAGCCGCACTCGAACTGTTCGTCGCGGTCGCGCAGGAATGGAAGGCCGCCGGCAAGCTGAAGGACCGCAGCGCATGGGTCGCCGACTGTCAGGCACGCAAGCGTACGCTGCAGCGCAAGACGCACTTCGACAACGTGCCGGTCAAGCCGCAGCGCGTGTACGAAGAGATGAACAAGGTGTTCGGCCGCGATACCTGCTACGTCAGCACGATCGGCCTGTCGCAGATCGCCGCCGCGCAGTTCCTGCACGTGTTCAAGGCACGCAACTGGATCAACTGCGGCCAGGCGGGCCCGCTCGGCTGGACGATCCCCGCCGCGCTCGGCGTGCGTGCGGCCGACCCGAGCCGCCCGATCGTCGCGCTGTCCGGCGACTACGACTTCCAGTTCATGATCGAGGAACTCGCAGCCGGCGCGCAATTCAAGCTGCCGTACGTGCACGTCGTCGTGAACAACTCGTACCTCGGCCTGATCCGCCAGGCGCAGCGTGCGTTCGACATGGACTACTGCGTGCAGCTCGCGTTCGACAACGTGAATGCGCCGGAGCTGAACGGCTATGGCGTCGACCACGTGGCCGTCGCGGAGGGCCTCGGCTGCAAGGCGCTGCGCGTGTTCAAGCCGGAGGAGATCGAGCCGGCGCTGCGCCAGGCGCAAACGCTCGCGGAAGAATTCAGCGTGCCGGTGGTCGTCGAAGTGATCCTCGAGCGCGTGACGAACATCTCGATGGGTACCGAAATCGACGCGATCAACGAATTCGAGGATCTCGCCGAAAAGGCCGAGCACGCACCGACCGCGATCTCGATGCTCGACTGAACCGCACGCCATTTTTGACTGACCGACCGAAGAGGCTTAGCTCATGCCGAAGTTTGCTGCAAACCTGACCATGCTGTTCAACGAAGTGCCGTTCCTCGACCGCTTCAAGGCGGCCGCCGATGCGGGCTTCGACGCCGTCGAGTTCCTGTTCCCGTACCCGTACGCGAAAGAGGAACTCGCCGAGCGGCTCGAGACGCATCGCCTGCGCCTCGTGCTGCACAACCTGCCCGCCGGCAACTGGGACCAGGGCGAGCGCGGCATCGCGTGCCTGCCCGATCGCGTCGGCGAGTTCCAGGAAGGTGTCGGCCGCGCGATCGAGTACGCGAAGGCGCTGAAGGTGCCGCAGCTGAACTGCCTCGTCGGGATTCCGTCGGCGAGCACGGCGCGCGACAAGACATTCGTCACGATCGTCGACAACCTGCGCTTTGCCGCCGACGCGCTGAAGCGCGAAGGCATCCGCCTGCTCGTCGAGCCGTGCAACAGCTTCGACATCCCGGGTTTCGCGCTGAACCGCTCGTCGGAAGGGCTCGACGTGATCCGCGCGGTCGGCTCGGACAACCTGTTCCTGCAGTACGACATCTATCACATGCAGCGCATGGAAGGCGAACTGGCCGCGACGATCGAACGCAACCTCGCGTCGATCGGCCACGTCCAGCTCGCGGACAACCCGGGCCGCAACGAGCCGGGCACGGGCGAGATCAACTACGCGTTCCTGTTCGCGCTGCTCGACCGGCTCGGCTATGCCGGCTACGTCGGCTGCGAATACAAGCCCCGCACCACCACGACGGAAGGCCTCGGCTGGCTGCACAGCGTCGCCGGCTGCGCACCGGGCTCGGCGCGTCGCGCCGCCTGAGATCCGCCCTTTCCGCATACGCCCCTATAGGAGACTTTCACATGGCAACCATCGGTTTCATCGGCCTCGGCATCATGGGCGCGCACATGGCGCGCAACCTGCTCAAGGGTGACCACCAGCTCGTCGTGAACGGCGCGTTCCCGATTCCCGACGACCTGCGCACGAGCGCGAAGGTCGTCGCGAACTCGACCGAAGTCGCACGGAACGCGGACATCATCATCTCGATGGTGCCGGATACGCCGGACGTGCGTAACGTGCTGTTCGCCGACGACGGCGTCGCGAAGGGCCTGACGGCCGGCAAGCTCGTGATCGACATGAGCTCGATCTCGCCGCTCGACACGCAGGAATTCGCGAAGCAGATCAACGCGCTCGGTTGCGACTACCTCGACGCGCCGGTGTCCGGCGGCGAAGTCGGCGCCCGCGAAGCGACGCTGACGATCATGGTCGGCGGCCCGGAGGCGGCATTCGACCGCGCGAAGCCGCTGTTCGAGAAGATGGGCAAGAACATCACGCTCGTCGGCGACAACGGCGCGGGCCAGACCTGCAAGGTCGCGAACCAGATCATCGTCGCGCTGAACATCGAAGCCGTCGGCGAAGCGCTGTTGTTCGCCGCACGCTCGGGCGCGGATCCGGAGCGCGTGCGCCAGGCGCTGATGGGCGGCTTCGCCGCGTCGCGCATCCTCGAAGTGCACGGCGCGCGGATGACGAAGCGCACGTTCGATCCGGGCTTCCGCATCGAGCTGCACCAGAAGGATCTGAACCTCGCGCTCGACGGCGCACGCAAGCTCGGCCTCGCCCTGCCGCACACGGCGAGCGCGCAGCAGCTGTTCAGCGTGTGCGCATCGCACGGCGGCAAGGCATGGGATCACTCGGCACTCGTGCGTGCGCTCGAGATCATGTCGAACTTCGAGATCGAGAAGACGGCGGGCTGAACGCATGCCGCCTGGCGCGGCTTCGTTCCGATGATGCCGTAACGCGCGGTCCGTCGCGATGACGGACACGCGAATGACACACGCGACCGGCACGACCGGTCGCATCGATGCGCGAGACACGCGCGCATCACGGTGGGGCGCCCCGCCCTGCACTGCCGACGGCATGCGGGACGGGGCGAAAAACGCCGCTCTGGGCTGAGAGCGGCGTGGTGGGGTCCGCAGCGGCACCCGGCGACGCCGGGGAAGCCTTGGTCGGTCAGACGTCGTCGTCGGGTGTCCGCCTGTCGGATTTCGCGTATTACATTTCTTTACGTTCGAGCGTGCGATTTTTCATGCAATCGTCGCGCTGAACGCCTACACTTTCGCCACGCCTTTCGAGAAAACCGCCGCGCTTGTGGTCACTTCCGGTGACCGCGCCCAGCGCGGTGTTTTTTTCGCCACTTCACGGCGCGTTTTCTTTTCAACCACCCAAGGAGTGCAACGATGGGTCTTCTTTCGTTTATCAAAGAGGCGGGTGAAAAACTGCTGGGTCATGCCGACGCGCAAGCAGCGGAAGATCCGAATGCCGCAAACCAGACCGCGGCCGATGCCATCAAGAACTACATCAACACGCAGGGTCTCGATACGTCGAACCTGACCGTGGCGTTCGACGGCGCGTCGCGCACCGTGACGCTGTCGGGCAGCGTCGCCGACCTCGACACGAAGGCGAAGGTCAAGGTCGCGGCCGGCAACGTGCAGGGCGTCGCGGGCGTCAACGACGACGATCTGCAACCGGACGATCCGGAAGTGCAGTACCACGACGTGAAGCCGGGCGACACGCTGTCGGCGATCGCCAAGGAAGTGTATGGCGACGCGAACAAGTACCCGGCGATCTTCGAGGCGAACAAGCCGATGCTGTCGAGCCCGGACCGGATCTACCCGGGCCAGAAGCTCGTGATTCCGCCGCAGTCCTGAGCATTCGTGCAGCACTGACGCAAAAAAGGCAGGCCGCTCGGCCTGCCTTTTTCATGGGCGACGCGCGCCGTGCAATCGGCGCGTATCGGTCATCCCCTCATCGAATCACAGCGTATCGAACGCGCGTTGCAATGCGTCGCGATCGTGAATGCCGTTCGCCAGCGCGAGCATCAGCAGCACGCGCGCCTTGAACGGGTGCAGCGACCCCGCGCTCACGAAACCGAGCGCATCGTCGCTCGCGGCGCCGTTGCGCATCACGTGCCCCGACCCGACGCGCGACGCACGCACCACCGCCACGCCCGCGTTCACCGCATCGGCGAGCGCCGCCTGCAGCGTCACATGGATCGAGCCGTTGCCGGTGCCGGCGACGACGAGACCGCGCACGCCGGCCGCGACGAGCGCGTCGACGGCCGTGCGCGTCACACCCGCGTAGCTGGCGACCACTTCGACGGGCGGCCATGCTGCGGCGATCGCCAGCTGCGCGTCGCGCGAACGCGTGACGCGGCGTGCGAATTCGACCCGGCCGTCCTGCACCCAGCCGAGCGCGCCGAGTTCCGGCGACTGGAACGCGTCGACCGCATAGGTGCTCGTCTTCACCACGTCGCGCGCGCCGTGGATCCGGTTGTTGAACGCGACCAGCACGCCCTGCCCGCGCGCGGACGGATGCGCGGCCACCGTTACCGCATTCAGCAGGTTCAGCGGGCCGTCGGACGACAGCGCGGTCGCCGGCCGCATCGCGGCCGTCAGCACGACCGGCTTGTCGCCCCTGACGACCAGGTGCAGCGCATACGCGGTTTCCTCGAGCGTGTCGGTGCCGTGAGTGATCACGATACCGTCGACCGCCGGGTCGGCCATCAGCGCGTCGATCCGCGCGGCGAGCGTGTTCCACAGCGGCAGCGCGAGATCCTTGCTGTCGATGCTGGCGACTTGCTCGGCGTCGATGCGCGCGACGGACGCGAGCGCCGGCACCGCGTCGACCAGGAAATTGACGCCGAGTGCGCCGGCCTGGTAGCCGGCCGTGCTGGCCGCGTCGGGTGCGGCACCGGCAATCGTGCCGCCGGTGGCGAGCACGGCGATGCGCGGCAGGGCCGCCGCGGACGAAGGGGATGCGGGATTCAGAGTATTCATGGCCGCGATTGTAAAGGCTTGCGGCCGGTATCCGGCAGGTTCCGGCACGGCGGCCGGGGCCGGCCGCCGCACATCATGGTTTGCCCCGATCGTCCGGCCGGGTGCGCCGTCAACGGACGTGGTATCTGCAACGTTATAGGAAGTGCCGTTTTGGTGTTTTCACATTGATTTGCCATAATCGGATCGCCCCGCGCGATGCGGCCCTATGCTCATCGTGCGGTGCGTCGTGACGGCGTCGATAAAACGCAATTCACCCCATGGGAGTGTCGAAATGAAAATCCAATCGCTCGTAGCCGCAGTGCTTCTCGGCGGCATGCTGGCTTCCCCCGCGTTCGCGGCGAACAGCCAGCAGGACAAGATGAAGGCCTGCAACACCCAGGCAGCCGGCAAGACGGGCGATGAACGCAAGGCGTTCATGAAGGACTGCCTGTCGGCGAAGCCCGCGAAGGCGATGACGCAGCAGGAAAAGATGAAGGCATGCAACACGCAGGCCACCGGCAAGAAGGGCGACGACCGCAAGGCGTTCATGAAGAGCTGCCTGAGCAATCAGCCGGCAGCCTGAGTTCCGGCGCTCCCGTATCGAATGCCGCGCACCGCTTCGGCGGGCGCGGCATTTTTGTTTTCGTTGCACGCGCATCGACGCGCCCGGCCCCGACCTCTCCCGCCCCGCTTTCCCGGCCCGCCGTGCCGGCGCCGCCACATGGTGCGGCAATTCGCCGCGATTTCTTCTATGATGGCTGCAACGCGGCCCATCCAAGTACAAGAAGCGCCATCGGGCCGCCCTCGAGACGGACGCGCACGCGCGTCAAACGGAGGCATGGATGGCATGGAGACAACACCGCTGGTTCCGCCGCTGGCTGATCGTGATCGTGTTCTGGGCCGTGCCCGTCGCGATCGTCGCCGTCCGCGAGATCCGCGAGGAAATGGCCTACAACAAGGCGGACCTGCAGCTCGCGCTGACCACCTGGCAGCTCACCGATGCGCAGCAGGCCGCCGGCGCCGCCGCGAAGTGCCACGGGGATCCTGACGAGGCGCGCGCGGCCGGCTGCCCGGCCGACGTGCTCGCCGCCAACGCGCC
>NZ_ASSI01000154.1:0-46092 GCF_000466765.1 Burkholderia sp. AU4i
TCGCATGGGCCGACTGGCCGCTCGGGTTAACGTCCGGCAAGTACGACGCGGTGATCTCGAACGTCGGCGTGACCGAAAAGCGCAAGGAGAAATACGATTTCACGACCTACCGGCTCGGGCTGCACGGCTTCTACGTACGCACCGGCAGCCCGATCGCGAGGATCGCCGAGCCGAAGGACATCGCCGGCCTGCGCATCATCACGGGCGCGGGGACGAGCCAGGAACGCATCCTCCTCGAGTGGAACAGGCGCAACGTGGCGCAGGGGCTGAAGCCGGCCGAGCTGCAATATTTCGACGACGATGCGACGTCGCGCATCGCGCTGCTGTCGGGCCGCGCCGATGCGGAGCTGAACCCGAACGCGTCGCTCGCGTACGAGGCCGCGCGCACCGGCAAGATCCGCCGTGTCGGCGTCGTCAATGCGGGCTGGCCGGCCAACGCCGACGTGGCGATCGCGACGCGGCGCGGCAGCGGGCTCGCGCCCGCGCTGACGCTGGCGACGAACGCGCTGATCGGCAGCGGCCGATACGGACAGGCGCTCGCGCGCTGGGGTTTGCAGAGCGAGGCGATCGCGCGGGCGGAAACCAATCCGCCGGGATTGCCGTCGTTCTGACGGCTCTCGCTACTCGACCACCCGAATGACATCGCCCCGGCATCCCTCAACGGGAATGCCGGGGCGAACCAAAGCAGCCTCCTGCGTCGCAACGACGCGATGCGCCTACGCAGGCACCGCCGCGTGATGTCGGTCGAGCTCCGCGACCTGCGCATGAATCGCCGGAATCAGGTGGCGCCCGTAATCGAGCGCATCGTCGAGCGGGTCGAACCCGCGAATCAGGAACGTCGATACGCCGAGCCGGCAATACGCCCCGAGCGCACGCGCGACCTGCTCGGGCGTGCCGACCAGCGCGGTCGAATTCCAGCGCGCGCCGGTCAGGTTCGCGACGCCCATCCACAACCGCTCGTCGAGCACGTCGCCCTGCGCGGCGGCGGCCATCAGCCGTTGCGAGCCTGCGTTTTGCGGCGCGTGGCCGTCGATCGGCTGGCCGTTCGCGAGCCGCGCCGCGCGCACGCGCTCGCGGATCGCCTCGGCCTTCTCCCACGCGGCCGCCTCGGTATCGGCGACGATCGGCCGGAACGACACGCTGATGCGCGGCGCACGCCCGAACGGCGCGGCGGCCGCATGCACGCGCGCGATCTGCTCGCGCACCGACGCGAGCGGCTCGCCCCACGTCATGTAGACATCGGCATGCTCGCCCGCCACCGCCAGCGCGGCCGGCGACGAGCCGCCGAAATAGATCGGCACATGCGGCCGTTGCGCGCCCTTCACGAGCGGCGACGCGCCCCGCAACCGGTAGAACGCGCCATCGTGATCGACCGGCGCGTCGGCCTGCCAGATCCGTTTCAGCACGTCGAGATACTCGCCGGTGCGGCGATAGCGCGCGTCGTGCGGCACGAAATCGCCGTCGCGCTGAAGATCGGTATCGTCGCCGCCCGACACGACGTTCAGCGCGAGTCGGCCGCCGCTGAACACGTCGAGCGTCGCGATCTGCCGCGCGGCGGCCGACGGCACGATCACGCCCGGCCGGTGCGCGAGCAGGATGCGGATGCGTTCGGTCGCGGCGGCCGCGAACGACGCGACGATGAAGCCGTCCGCCGCGTTGCTGAAATGGCCGACCAGGATCTGGTCGAAGCCGGCGGCCTCGTGCGCCTGTGCGAAGCGGCGCACGTAGTCGGGCTGGACGGCGGCGCCGCCCGGTACGTCGACCTCCGCGCCGGGCGTCGCGGTGATCATGCCGATGATGTCGACGGGCATGTCGAGGGTCCTTGTCGTTGTCGATCGGAAATGGCTGCGCGCTGCGGCACGCTCACTGCGCGGCGGCCGTCTTCTGCGCGGGCGCGGCGAACGCGCCCGCATACGAGCGGTCGAGCAGCTTCGCCGTGTCGTACGCGGCCGGAATCACGCCGGCCTTGTGCAGGAAGTCGGCGGTGTTCTGCGCATCCTTGGCGGCCGTGTCGTCGACGGGGCCCACGCGCTGGTGCGCATTGTTGAGCCAGCGGTACGCGACGTCCGGCTCGAGCTTCGCGCGCTTCGCCCACAGGTCGGCATACTCGTGCGGATGGCTGTCGACCCACTGGCGTGCGGCCACCACGCGCTTCAGGAAATCGGCGATCTCGGCGCGCTTGCCCGTTGCGGCCTGCTCGTTCGCGGCGACGAAGCTCAGCGCGGGCATCAGCCCCTGCGCGGTCGTCACGGGCCGGGCGCCCTGCCGCAGCGCGAGCGTGCTGACGAACGGCTCCCACAGCGACACGGCGTCGACCGAGCCGTTCGCGAGTGCGTTGGTCGCATCGATCGGCATCAGGTACGCGTACTTGACCGAATCCGCGCGCAGGCCGGCGTGTTCGAGCGCGCGCAGCACGAGTTGCTGGCTCCATGCGCCGCGCCAGACGGCAATGGTCTTGCCCTGCAGGTCGGCGACGGTGCGCACCGGCGAGTTCTTCGGCACGAGGATCGCAACGCCGTCGAGGCTCTGCCGCGACACCGCGACGACTTTCACCGGCGCGCCGCGCGCGGCCAGCGTGAGCAGCGCGGAATCGCCGAGGAAGCCGACGTCGATCGCATTGCCGTTCAGGCTTTCGGCGACGGGCGCGGCGGCCTGGAAGTGCTTCCACTCGATCGTGTAAGGCAGGTCCTTCAGCACGCCGGATGCCTCCATCGACGCCTGGATGTTGAAGTAGTTCTGTTCACCGACGCGCAGCGTGACGGTGTCTTTGGCCATGCCTGGCTGCGCGACAAGCGCCAGCAAGAGTGCCGTGACGATTCGGCTCAGCAACGTGATCTCCCGGAAGGTTGGCGGGCGCCCGCGCGATCGCGGCGCCACGTGATCCGCCGTGCCCGGCGGCCGGCGGAACGGATGGAACCGGTGAAGATACGTCGATCCTCACCATGAAACAAACGCAATATTCTTCTATGCAAAGATGCAAATGTTTTATGACGTGACCGGTATCGCCGGATGCCGCCCGCCGCCCGTCCGGGAGCCCGGTTCGAATGAATCCTCGACAGATATTTCGTGCGCGAAATAAATCCCGGACTATATTTCGCATACGAAATAACCATCCGGAACGAGGACGGCCATGACCTCCCAACCCATCGAGTTTTCCGCCGCCGACGGCTACGCGTTGCACGGCACGCTGTGGTCGCCGGACGCGGCGCCGCGCGCGCTGGTGCTGATCCATCCGGCGACGGCCGTGCCGGAGCGGCTGTATGCGGGCTTCGCGCGCTTCCTGACCGAGCGTGGTTTCGCGGCGCTCACCTACAACTATCGCGGCATCGGTGCATCGCGGCCAGCGCGCCTGGGTGCGCTGCAGGCCCGCATGCGCGACTGGATGGAGCTCGACGTGGGTGCCGCGACCGCGTGGGCACGGCAGGCCTATGAAGGGCTGCCGCTGCTGGCGGTCGGGCACAGCGTCGGCGGGCACGCGATCGGGCTGTCCGCCGCCACGCCGCACCTGCGCGCGGCCGTGCTCGTCGCCGCGCATGCGGGCAGCACGCGACTGATCACGCAGGCGGCCGAACGCGTGAAGGTGCGGCTGATCCTGCGTGTGCTCGGCCCGCTGATGTCGGCGCTGCTCGGCTACGTGCCCGGCAAGCGGCTCGGGCTCGGCGAAGACATGCCGGCCGGCGTGTTCCGCGAATGGAGCCGCTGGACGACGCTGCCGCATTATTTCTTCGACGATCCGACGCTCGGTGCGGCCGAGCGCTTCGCGAAGCAACGGTTGCCGATTCTCGCGCTCGGCTTCGACGACGATCCGTGGGCGAACCCGGCTGCGATCGGCCTGCTGGTAAGCTATCTGACCCGCACGCCGGTCGAACGCCGCCAGATCGATCCGCGCGCGGCGGGCAGCGGCCCGGTCGGGCACATGGGCTTCTTTCGCAGTCGGCCCGGCGCCGTGCTGTGGCCCGACGTGGCCGACTGGCTCGCGCGGGCACTCGACGCACCACGCACCGCGGGCCGCCCCTCCCTTTCCATTGCAGCCGGGAACCCAGCTTGAGCGAAGACCGACGACTGTTTTTCATGTTGAACATCGGCCAGCGGCGCGTGCAGCGCTGGATCGACCGCAAGGCCGAAACCGAGACGCGCGCGAGCGCCGCGCAGGCCGGCGCACTGTTCTGTCTCGCGAAGCAGGACGGCGCGCTGATCGGCGAAATCGGCGCCGCGCTGCAGCTCGCGCCGTCCGCGATGACGGGCCTCGCCGATCGCATGGCAAAGGCCGGCCTCATCACGCGTCACGCCGATTCGGACGACGGCCGCGCCACGCGGCTGTACCTGACCGACGACGGCCAGGCGGCGCTCAAGCGCGCACGCGTGCTGCTGCGCGAGCTGAACGGCAAGCTGTGCGACGGGTTTTCCGATGCCGAACTCGACGTCGTCGCGCGCTGGCTGCATGCGTTGCAGGATCGCTTTCCGGCCGAACGCTGAACCGCGCCGACCGCGCACCGCATCGGCACGAATCCGCGTAATCGATAGCGATTCCGATTCGTGCCTTCGATTCGCGCCTTCGATTCGTTTATTCGATTCGGTTTCCGAACTTTCTAGCGGAAAATCTTGCGTCCCGGAAGCGCTGTCTCGGCAACGCTTTCCGGCTACGTACTGTTACAAAAAATCGCCTCCCGCGCCGCATACCGATCGCCTACATTCAATCCACTTCGACGCATTCGCCGTATGCACGGACTGGCTTTCCCGTCGCGTCCCCGTGGACGCACCCGACAAGCAATGAAAACGAAGAGGTGTCTTGACCGACGTGCTGGCGGCATCCAGCACACGCGGATTGCGATGACCGAAATGGCTTCCTGAACGACACGATCCGACGCGCGGCACGGCATTCGTTGCCGCCGCGTACCGGTGCGCGACGTGCCGCTCGATGCCCGCCATCGCCGCCGCACGTCAACGAGGAGCTGTCCATGCGACGTTCGACCGTATCCCACCCGCTTGTCACCGGCCTGCCCCGCCTCACCCGCCTGTCCGCCGTGGCGGCCGTGGCAATGGCCGCCGCCGCGGCCGCGCATGCCGACCCCGTGGTCGTGTCCGGCCCGAGCCCGTTCGCCGCCTGCACCATCGGCGGCCCCGGCACGAACTACGTGAACGCCGAGGTCGAACCGTGGCTGTCGGTCAACCCGGCGAACCCGATGAACATGATCGGCGTGTGGCAGCAGGACCGCTGGTCGAACGGCGGCGCCCACGGGCTCGTCGCCGGCTACACGTTCGACGCGGGCGCGACCTGGGCCCGCACGCCGCAGCCGTTCAGCGCATGCGCGCCGGGCGGGCTGAAGTACGAGCGCGCGTCGGATCCATGGGTATCGTTCGGGCCGGACGGCACCGCGTATTCGGTATCGATCTCGTTCAACCAGTCGAACAATGCCAACGCGGTGGCCGCGTCGGTGTCGACCGATGGCGGGCAGACCTGGAGCAGTCCGGCCGTGCTGATCGCGAACGACGAACCGACGACGCAGTTCTTCAACGACAAGGAATCGGTGACGGCGAACCCGGTGAAGGCCGGCACGGCCTACGCGGTGTGGGACCGCCTCGAACTGCCGAACGGCAACCCGTACGCGAACCTGCACACGCACGCCTACCGCGGGCCGACGCTGTTCTCGAAGACGACCGACGGCGGCAAGACGTGGAGCGCGCCGAAGGTGATCGTCAACGTGCCGTCGCGTCAGCAGACGATCGGCAACCAGATCGTCGTCGATCCGAAGAGCGGCACGCTCTACGACTTCTTCGACCTGATCCAGCCGCCGTTCAGCAAGGCGGCCGGCAAGGTCGCGTTCATCAAGTCGACCGACGACGGCGCGACGTGGACGAAACCGCAGGTGATCGCGGGGCTGCAGACGGTCGGCGTCACCGATCCGAACACCGGCGAGCCCGTGCGCACCGGCGACATCATTCCGGAACCCGCGATCGATCCGGCCTCGGGGCAGCTCTACGTGGTGTGGCAGGACAGCCGCTTCAACGGCGGCACGTATGACGAGATCGCCGTATCGACGTCGAAGGACGGCGGCGCGACGTGGAGCACGCCGCAGCAGTTGAATACGCCGACCGGGCGCCCTGCGTTCAATCCGTCGGTGCGCGTCGACAACACGGGCGCCGTGATGGTCACCTACTACGACTTCCGCGACCTGCAGGCCGGCAACACGACGACGCTGCCGACCGGTTTCTGGCGCAAGATCTCGCATGACGGCGGCACGACGTTCGCCGACGAGCGGCGCGTCGGCGGCCCGTTCGACCTGAAGCTCGCGCCGAACGCGGAAGGCTTCTTCATCGGCGACTACCAGGGGCTCGACGTGATGCCCTCGTCGTCGTTCCACCCGTTCTTCGTGCAGACCAACGCGGGCAACCTGACGAACCGCACCGACGTGTTCTTCGCGCCGTGATGCACGCGTGAGCGCAGCGTTGCCGCGACGTCCGTCGCGTCGCGGCAGCGGGCCCGAATGCGCGTCAGTGCATGTCGGTGAGCACGATGCGACCGTCGACTTTCCCTTCGCGCAGCCGCGCGAATATGTCGTTGATGTTGGCGAGCCGGTCGCGATGGATATGCGCGCGCACCAGCCCGTCCGCCGCGAAATCGAGCGACTCCTGCAGGTCGCGCCGCGTGCCGACGATCGACCCGCGCACCGTGATGCCGTTCAGCACGCTCGAGAAGATCGGCAACGGGAAATCGCCCGGCGGCAAACCGTTGAGCGCCACCGTGCCGCCGCGCCGCACCATCCCGAGCGCCTGCGCGAACGCACTGCGCGACACGGCCGTGACGAGCACGCCGTGCGCGCCGCCGATTTCCTTCTGGATCACTTTCGCAGGATCGTCGATCGACGCATCGATCGTCAGCTGGGCACCCAGCTCGCGCGCGAGTGCGAGCTTGTCGGGCGAGATGTCGACGGCCGCGACGTGCAGGCCCATCGCACGCGCGTATTGCACGGCCACGTGGCCGAGCCCGCCGATACCGGAAATCGCGAGCCACTGGCCCGGGCGCGTGTCGGTGACGCGAATGCCCTTGTAGACCGTGACGCCCGCGCACAGGATCGGCGCGATCTCGTCGAACGCGACCTGCGCCGGCAGATGGCCGACGTAATCGGGATCGGCCAGCACGTATTCCGCATAGCTGCCGTTGACCGAATAACCGGTGTTCTGCTGCCCGTGGCAGAGGGTTTCCCAGCCGGTGTGACAGTACTCGCAGTGGCCGCAAGCCGTGTAGAGCCAGGGCACGCCGACGCGGTCGCCCTCGCGCACGTGCGTGACGCCCGCGCCGACCGCCGCGACGACACCCACGCCTTCGTGTCCGGGAATGAACGGCAGCGTCGGCTTCACGGGCCAGTCGCCGTCGGCTGCGTGCAGGTCGGTATGGCAGACGCCCGTCGCCTTGATGTTGACGAGGATCTGGCCAGGGCCCGGCGTCGGGATCGGCACTTCCTCGATGCGCAACGGTTCGCCGAACGCGTGCACCACGGCCGCTTTCATGGTTTGAGTCATGCGTCGCTCCTGTCTGGTCGATGACCGCGCCAGTATCCGGGCTCGAAACCGGAACGCATTGATACGCGTCAACGGGGCGGGAATCGTGCGCGCCGGTGGCGGATTCATGGTGGGACGTGTGACTCAAACCGCCGCTGCGCCGCCGGGTCGACGGCCTGCCTCTGCTTTCGCAGCCATTTCAGCCGTTTGTCGGAAACCCTGTGGCGGGTGGCCGTTTCGCTTGGAGTTTGAAATGATATAACATATCATTTCGTGATCTCGCCCACCTGAAACCGTTTCATCCGGGTGGCCGGGTTACGCCGAGTCATATCCAGACGGGTCACTGCGCGCCACAGACGCAACAATATATCGTATCCAGCCGTGACCCGCATGGCTCGCCTTCCGATCGAACTCCAACCCATTCCAACTGATTCACCGACCATGCGCGACCTCCCTCGTCTACCGCTTCGCCCGCTCTCGCCCGTCTCGCTGATGCTGTTCGCCGCCGTCGCGCACGCGCAGGCCGATGCGCCCGCGTCGCCGACACCGACGCAAACCACTGCGCTCGCGCCGATCTTCGTGACCGCGAACCCGCTCGGCGACACCGACCTGATCTCGCCGACCGCGCAACTGTCCGGCGACGCGCTGACGCGCCGCCAGGCCGATTCGCTCGGCGAGACGCTGAACGGGCTGCCCGGCGTGTCGACCACCACCTACGGGCCGATGGTCGGCCGCCCGATCATTCGCGGGATGGACGGCGACCGGATCCGGCTGCTGCAGAACGGCGTCGCGGCCTACGACGCGTCGTCGCTGTCATACGACCATGCGGTGCCCCAGGATCCGCTGTCGATCGAGCGCGTCGAAATCGTGCGCGGGCCGGCCGCGCTGCTGTACGGCGGCAATGCGGTGGGCGGCGTCGTCAACACGATCGACAACCAGATTCCACGCGAGGCGATCGAAGGCGTGACGGGCGCGCTCGACGCGCGCTACGGCGGCGCCAATTCGGTGCGCGCGGGCGCCGCGCAGGTCGAAGGCGGCAACGGCCGCTTCGCGTTCCATGTCGACGCGTTCGACCGCGAAACGAGCAAGCTGCGGATTCCCGGCTACGCGCGCAGCAGCCAGCAACGCGCGATCGACGGCCCCGACACGCCGCAACCGTACGGCAACGTGCCGAACAGCGACGGCCGCGTGCATGGCGGCGCGGTCGGCGCGTCGTACACGTGGGCCGACGGTTTCGCGGGCCTGTCGTACAGCGGCTACGAGTCGAACTACGGCTCCGTCGCCGAGGACGACGTGCGCCTGCGAATGCGCCAGGAACGGCTCGCGCTCGCCTCCGAGATACGCAACCTGAGCGGCCCGTTCACGAAGCTGAAATTCGACTTCGCGTACACCGACTATCGCCACAAGGAAGTCGACAACGGCGAAACGGCCACCACCTTTCGCAACCGCGGCTACGAGGCGCGCATCGAGGCGCGGCATCGCAGGATCGGCCCGTTCGAAGGCGCGATCGGCGTGCAGTTCGGCCAGAACACGTTCTCGGCGCTCGGTGACGAATTGCTCGTGCCGTCCACGCGCACGAACAGCGTCGCGCTGTTCGGTCTCGAGGAATGGCAGGTCGTCCCGGCGCTCAAGCTGAGCCTCGGCGGGCGCTTCGAGCACGTGAAGGTCGATCCCGATCCGGCCGGCGTCGAGAAATTCGCGGGCGCGCAGCCGCGCGACTTCAATGCCGGCAGCGTCTCGGCCGGCGCGCTGTTCTCGCTGACGCCCGTGTGGTCGGTGGCGGCCAACGTCGCATACACCGAACGCGCGCCGACCTTCTACGAGCTGTATTCGAACGGCCCGCACGATGCGACTGGCCAGTTCCTGATCGGCAACCCGAACGCATCGAAGGAAAAGGCCGTGTCGACCGACCTGTCGCTGCGCTATGCGAGCGGGCCGAATCGCGGCAGCGTCGGCGTGTTCTACAACCGCTTCTCGAACTACCTGACCGAGTACAACACGGGCCGCGTGGTGAACGACGACGGCGAACCAGTCGCGCCCGGTACCGACGGTTCGCTCAACGAGGCGATCTACCGTGGCGTGCGCGCCGAGTTCTACGGCATCGAGGCGGACGGCAAGTGGCGCGCCTTCACGCGGCGCGGCCATACGGTCGACCTGGAGCTGACGGCCGACTACACGCACGCACGCAACGTCGATACGGGCCAGCCGCTGCCGCGCATCGCGCCGCTGCGCGCGACACTCGCGGCCGACTACGGCTACGGCCCGTTCGGTGCGCGCGCGCAGGTCACGCATGCGTGGTCGCAGCATCGCGTGCCCGACAACGACTTTTCGACGGACGGCTACACGTCGCTCGGCGTGATGCTGACCTACAAGTTCCGCGTCGGTGCGACGCACTGGCTCGCGTACCTGCGCGGCGACAACCTGACGAACCAGGAAATCCTCTATTCGACCTCGGTCGTGCGCGGCCTCGCGCCGGAAGGCGGCCGCAGCGTGATGGCCGGGTTGCGCACCACGTTCTGACCCTCTCATGGCCCGCGGCGCCCGCCGCGGGCCGCCTTGCGGCGCCTCCACTCCGCCACGAATTTCCGCTTTCCGGACAATTCCGCCCATCGCGCATACATACCGACGACGCGCACCGGTTCCCTCCCCAATTAGAGCGCGAGGGAATTTCGTTTTATTCACCCATAAATAGAAACCAATTCATCAGACAATTATTAGCAAAAATATCTCTTTTGCGTCGCCCGATAAAACCGGTTTCAAATTCCACGTATAAACCTTTGAATCACGGGCGCCTCGGTTCTTTCTGCCCGGGTTCGAGCAAACCCGCCCGAAAAGGATTCCAGCGCTAAAAAAACTAATATCAGGGTTTTCGAAGGGTAAAGAATCATTCCGTATACCCGTTAATGCCGGCACGAGCCCGTATCTGGTCGAACAATAAATTCAATTCACCAACCACACGCGCAGGGGCACAACGTGAATATCGCCAGAATGAGCATCAAGACAAAACTCCTCGGCGGCTTCGGCCTGCTCGCCGCGGTCGTCGTGATCGTGTCGGGCGTGGCACTCAAGGCGCTATCCGATACGAACGCCGAGTTTTCCCGCTACATGAACGGCATCAACGCGCGGGCGAACCAGTCCGCGCAAATCCGAACCGCGGTCGACCGGCGCGCGATCGCCGCGCGCAACATCGTGCTCGTGACCAAACCGTCCGATCTCGAGTTCGAACTGGCCGAGGTGAACCAGGCGCACAAGGACGTGCAGGAACATCTCGCGAAGCTCAAGGAGATGATGGCGAACGCGACCGACACCTCCGATCGCGCGCGCGAACTGGTGGACAACATCGCCCGCATCGAATCCAGCTACGGGCCCGTCGCGCTGCGTATCGTCGGGCTCGCGCAGGCCGGCAAGAAAGAAGAGGCGACCGCCGACATCGACGACAACTGCCGCCCGCTGCTCGCGCAGCTCGTGCGCGCGACCGATGCCTACGCGACCTATACGCATGAACGCGAACTCGCGATCGCCCAGCAATTCGCGGATCGTTATGCGATGGAGCGCAACCTGCTGGCCGGCATCTGCCTGATCGCGGTCGCGCTCGCGGCCTGCGGCAGCCTGTGGCTGACGCGCAAGATCACGGTGCCGATCGGCTCGGCCGTGGACGTCGCGCGCACGGTCGCGAACGGCGATCTCGGCAGTCGCATCCACGTCAGCGGCAATGACGAAACCCGCGACCTGCTCGAAGCGCTGCGGACGATGAACGAGCGGTTGATCGGCATCGTCGGCCGCGTGCGCGATTCATCGAACAGCATCGCGCATGCCGTGAGCGAGATCGCGTCGGGCAACCTCGACCTGAGCCAGCGCACCGAGGAACAGGCCGCGTCGTTGCAGGAAACCGCCGCGACGATGGAGGAATTCACGTCGACGGTGCGGCTGAATGCCGAGAACGCGCAACAGGCGAGCGCGCTCGCCGCGAATGCGTCGGATGTCGCGCATCGCGGCAGCTCGGTGGTCGGCCGCGTGGTCGACACGATGACGGAAATCGGCCAGAGCTCGTCGAAGATCGCCGACATCACGGGCATCATCGAAGGCATCGCGTTCCAGACCAACATCCTCGCGCTGAATGCGGCGGTCGAAGCGGCGCGTGCGGGCGAACAGGGCCGCGGCTTCGCGGTCGTGGCGAGCGAGGTGCGCAGTCTCGCGCAACGCTCGTCGACGGCGGCAAAGGAGATCAAGGAACTGATCACCGCGTCGGTGCAGACGATCCGCGACGGTTCGGCACTCGCCGGCGAAGCCGGCAAGACGATGTCGGACGTCACGCAGGCCGTCGCGCGCGTGACGGACATCATGGGCGAGATCGCGGCCGCATCGGCCGAGCAGAGCCGCGGCATCGACCAGGTGAACCTGACGATCACGCAGATGGACGAGACGACCCAGCAGAACGCGGCGCTCGTCGAGCAGGCCGCGGCCGCATCGAAGTCGCTCGAGGCGCAAGGTCGCGAGCTGTCCGAAACGGTTGCCGCGTTCCGGATGCCGTCCGGCACGCACGTGACGTCGTCGGGCACGCACGCGCAAGAACCCGCCGCGCATCACTGGCAACCGGCCGCCGCGTAGCGGCTACCGCAAGGAGACGGCGATGCGCACGCTGATTCGCCGATCTGCCTGCGTCACGCTTGCGCATACCGCGCGATGGGCCGTGCATCGTCAACGTCCGGCTCGATCCGTTCGCACGCGCGCGTCGCACGTCTCCTTTTCCGGTTCGCTGCACGCGCGCGTGTAGCTCGCGCATCGGCGCAGCCGCGTCGTCGCCGGTCGTTTCTACCGACCGGCGCGGCATCGTGCGCCTATCCGGGAACGCGCATCGTCACGGACGATCGCGCGCGATGCCCGTCCTCCGCATGCCTTCGCGCACGCCGCGTTTGCAGCGTTGCGCAAGTTTCGGTCCCGGCCCTGTATCGCGCGTTGCCACACCGGCGACATGGAGATAACGCCGCGTTCGCACGCACGTCGCTCGCCGACGCAGACTTTTAAAACGAACGAATGACGAGTATGCTTAAAAAAGCACTCCGCGTTCGGACGGCGAATCGCGTGCCCTGACTCCCGTCCGATCGTATTGCGGCCTCATCGCTTCGCGCACCGCGAGCCGATGGCGGCGTCAGCTTCTCGCGCCACGGCCGCACGAACCTTCCCCCAACAATCGTCAGGAGAGCTGGTGAGCCGACTCGTCGTCGTATCCAATCGCATTGCAGATCCCCGTAAAGCCGCAGCCGGCGGGCTCGCCGTTGCCGTGAAAGACAGCCTGCAGGAATCCGGCGGCGTCTGGTTCGGCTGGAGCGGAAAGCTGCGCGGCAGCGACGACCAGCCCGCGCATGGCGACGACGTGCAGATCCAGAACGTCGGCGGCATCCAGCTCGCGACGATCGATCTCGACCCGCAGGACTACGACGCCTACTACCTCGGTTATTCGAACAACGTGCTGTGGCCGGTGTTTCACTACCGGCTCGATCTCGCGCAGTTCGACCGCCGCTTCGCCGACGGCTACCGGCGCGTGAACCAGTTGTTCGCGCGCAAGCTGCGCACGCTGCTGCGTCCCGACGACACCATCTGGGTCCACGACTACCAGCTGATTCCGCTCGCCGCCGAGCTGCGCGCGATGGGCTGTACGAATCCGATCGGTTTCTTCCTGCACATCCCGATGCCGCCGCCGCCGATCATGGCCGCGATCCCGGAACACGAATGGCTGATGCGCTCGCTGTTCGCGTACGATCTCGTCGGCTTCCAGACCGAGTCGGATCTGCTCCACTTCGAGCATTACGTCGAAGCGGAAGCCGGTGCCGCGCGGCTGCCGGACGGCCGGCTGCGTGCATTCGGCCGCACGCTGTCGGCCGGCGCGTTCCCGATCGGCATCAACGTCGACGAGTTCGAGTCGCTCGCGCGCGACCGCGACGGCCTCGACATGTTCGAACGCATGCGCGACGAATACTCGCGCCGCCAGTTGCTGGTCGGGGTCGACCGGCTCGATTACACGAAAGGGCTGCCACAGCGCGTGCATGCGTTCCGCGAGTTGCTCGAACAGTATCCGGAGAACCGCGACCGCGCAACGCTGATCCAGATCGCCGCGCCGAGCCGCGAGGATCTCGGCGCGTACGACGACCTGCGGCGCGAGATGGACAGCCTGTGCGGCGCGATCAACGGCGACTACGGCGAGCTCGAATGGATGCCGATGCGCTACATTCACCGCACCGTCGCGCGCAAGCGCCTGCCGGGCCTCTATCGCGCGAGCCGCGTCGCGCTCGTCACGCCGCTGCGCGACGGGATGAACCTCGTCGCGAAAGAATTTCTCGCCGCGCAGGACGCGGCCGATCCGGGCGTGCTCGTGCTGTCGCGTTTTGCCGGCGCGGCCGAGCAGCTGAAGTCGGCGCTGCTCGTCAACCCGTACGACACGCAAGGCACCGCGCAGGCGATCCAGCGTGCGCTCGCGATGCCGCTCGAGGAACGCCGTCAGCGTCATGCGGCGCTGATGGCGATCGTGCGCAAGACCGACGTGCACTGGTGGCGCACGCGCTTTCTCGACGCGCTCGCCGAAGCGGCCGAAGTCGCGGCCGCGGCCGAATCCTGACGCGCGCTCACACGTCCGTCGCCGCGAATTCGAGCGCCGCGCCGCTCGCATCGCACAGGTCGACCGACACCGGTATGCCTTCTCGCAGGCTATCCGTCAGCACGCAGTACGCATCGAACTGATCGAGCACGCGCGTCGCCGCCGCGAGATCGGCCCATGTCCTGCCGATCGACAGCCGTACCGACATCGCGCCCACGCGCACTCTGCCCGCTTCGTTCCGCACCATGTCGACATCGATGTGCGCGGCAATCGGCTGCGGATCGACATGCTGCTTTTCCAGCGCGAACAGCAGGCTCGCCGCGAGACAGGTCGCGACCGCCGCGGCCAGCAACCGGATCGGGTTCGGTCCGCGTCCTTCGCCGAGCGGCGGCGGTTCGTCGGTGAGCACCGGCGACAGCGTCGTGCCGGCAAACACCACTTCGAAACAGAAGCGCGCCTGCTGCGCGACATCGACCGATATGTGCGCCTCGCTCATGGCGACTCCGCGCGGATCAACCGGGAAAGGAATGCCGGCACGCAGTCGCATCGATGCGCGCCGCCCGCAGGTTCGCGGCACCTTCAGCGCTCGGGTTCGCGTGGCGGCCTGTATGCGACGAAATCGCGCTCGACCGCGGACGCGTGCTCCGTTTCGATCGCACCGCCGCGTGCGCCGGCTTCGTCGTCCGGTGCCGGTGCCGCCGGCGTCGCGGACGACGGTTCGACGCGCCCGTCGATCAGCGCCTGCAGCGCTTCGCGCTCGAGCACCTCGGATTGCAGCAGCCGTCGCGCGATGCGTTCGAGCGCATCGCGGCGCTCGCCGAGCGTCATCGCGACCCGCGCATGCGCATCGGCGAGCAGCGTGCGCACCTCATCGTCGATCATCCGCGCGGTGTGCTCGCTGCAGCGCCCGTCGCCCGCATGCCACGCGCCGGGCATGCCCTGGCGCACATCGCCGTCGTCGAACGTCGCGAGGCCGATCTTCTCGCTCATCCCGTACTGCATGACCATGTGGCGCGCCATCGCGGTCGCGCGTTCGAGATCGTTCTGCGCGCCCGTCGACACGTCGCCGAACACGAGCTCCTCGGCAACGCGCCCGCCGAGCAACGCATCGATCCGGTCGAGCAGTTCGCTCCGGCGCAACACGTAGCGATCCTCGGTCGGCACCTGCTGCGTATAACCGAGCGCCGCCACGCCGCGCGGAATGATCGACACCTTCTTCACCGGGTCGCAATGCGCGCGGCTTTCCGCGACGAGCGCATGGCCGGCCTCGTGATACGCGATGGTCAGCTTCTCCTGCGCGTTCATCACGCGGCTCTTGCGTTCGAGGCCCGTCAGCGCGCGATCGATCGCCTCGTCGAAGTCGGCCATCCCGATCGCCGGCTTGCCGAGTTCGGCCGCATGCAGCGCGGCCTCGTTGACGACGTTCGCGAGATCGGCGCCGACGAAGCCCGGCGTGCGCGATGCCAGCTCGCCGAGATCGACGTCGGCCGCGAGCTTCACGCGCTTCACATGCACGCCGAGAATCTGCCGGCGGCCGTTCACGTCTGGCCGGTCGATCGCGATGTGGCGATCGAAGCGGCCCGGCCGCAGCAGCGCGGGATCGAGGATCTCCGGCCGGTTCGTCGCGGCCATGATGATCACGCCGGAGCCGGCCTGGAAGCCGTCCATCTCGACGAGCAACTGGTTGAGCGTCTGCTCGCGTTCGTCGTTGCCCGACATCGGGCCGACGCCGCGCACCTTGCCGAGCGCGTCGAGCTCGTCGACGAACACGATGCACGGCGCCTTCTGCTGCGCCTGCTCGAACAGGTCGCGCACGCGCGCCGCGCCGACGCCGACGAACATCTCGACGAACGCCGAGCCGCTGATCGAGAAGAACGGCACGGCCGCCTCGCCGGCCACCGCGCGCGCGAGCAGCGTCTTGCCGGTGCCCGGCGCGCCGACGACGAGCACGCCCTTCGGAATCTTGCCGCCGAGCCGCTGGTAGCGGTCGGGGTTGCGCAGGAACGCGACGAGCTGCTGAAGCTCGGCCTTGGCTTCGTCGATGCCCGCGATATCGTCGAACGTGATGCCGGTTTCCTGCTGCACGTACACGCGCGCGCGGCTCTTGCCCATCCCGGTGAAATCCTGCAGCCCGCCGCGCTTGCGCAGCATCATGTTCCAGATGAACACGAACAGCACGAGCGGCAGCAGCCACGAGGCAAGCGATGCCATCCAGCTCGTGTCGGGCGTGCCGTGATAGCGGATGCCGGCCGCGGTCAGCGTGTCGGTCAGGTGTTCGTCGCTCACGCGGTTGGTCGTGAACCGCCACGGCGCGCCGGCCTGCTGCACGGCCGAGGCGTCGGACGCCGGCAGCATCGCGCCGGCCTGCGGCATCTTCAGCGTGCCCGAGATCGACGCGGGGCCGACTTCGAGATCGTCGACGAGCCGTGCGGCGACGAGCCGGTGGAAATCGCTGTACGCGATCGACGCCGACGACGGACGCAGCATCAGCAACTGCGCGGCGAACAGCACGAAGAAGCCCGCCGCGATCAGCAACCCCGGGTAGTCGAATTTCCTGTCCATGGCATCCGGCCGGACGTGCGCGCTACGCTGCGCTGCCGCGGCACGGCGGACGTGCGTGGCTGCGCGCGCAGCCCGCGCGCGGTATCGGCGGCCATGCGGCAGCGGTAGTCGTGCGTGCCATCTCGCCTCGCTCCTGCGCATCAACGATGCCGCGACAACGCCGTCGGCCGGCATCGCCGGGCAATCCTCGCCCGGGCGGCACGCCGCGACGCGCCGCCCCTGATTCAAGTCTAGTTCGCGCGAGTGCGTCGCGCATCGCTCGCGGCGCGACGGGAATCGTCCGACAAACACCTTTCATCCGTCCCCGTTGCCGCGTTATAGTCGCGTTCGTGACATTTTTGTGACAGATGCATCGCACGCGCCGATACGCCATACGGGCCGTTGCCTTCCATCGTTCGGCACGGCAGCCTGTGCGATACCGCCGTGCATCACGCCCCGTCCACCCGCCCATTCGAGGAACCCACGACGTGAACGACACCCCCGATCGCCCCGACGACCTTCCCGCCGATCCCGACCGCCGCCGCGTGCTCGGCGGCCTTGCCGCGCTCGGTGCGGGTGTCGCGCTCAGCGGCTGCGAAACCACCGGCGCGCCGCGTTCCGCCGCCGACCTGCGCGTCGACGAAGCGTTGCGCCAGCGTGTGCGGCACATCGTCGTGATCTACGCGGAAAACCGCAGCTTCGCGAACCTGTACGGCGATTTCCCTGGCGTAAGCCATCCGCTGAGCGAGGTGCGGCCCGAGCACGCGCAGCAGCTCGATCGCGACGGCAAGACGCCGTTGCCCGTGCTGCCGAAGATCTGGGGCGGGCTCGTGCCGCAGGCGCAGGAAGTCGACGGCAAGCGCTACGCGATCGCCGAGCGCGACATCGACAAGCTGCCGAACGCGCCATTCCGGATCACGGACGCGCAGGGCAAGCCGCTGCCGAACGGCGTGATCACGCGCGACCTGTGGCACCGCTTCTACCAGAACCAGATGCAGATCGCGGGCGGCCGCAACGACCAGTTCGCCGCGTGGGCCGATTCGGGCGGCCTCGTGATGGGCCATTACCGCAATTCGGCCGACACGCTGCGGCTGTGGAATCTCGCGCGGCAATACACGCTGTGCGACAACTTCTTCATGGCGGCCTTCGGCGGTTCGTGGATGAACCACATGTTCCTGATCTCCGCGCAGCCGCCGCTGTATCCGGACGCGCACAAGCATCCGCATGCGGCGAAACTGCTGTCGAAGGTCGAAGGCGACGATCCGGCCGGTACGCGCCTGAAGCTCGCCGACGATTCGCCCGCGTCCGCGCTCGACGGCCCGCCGAAGTTCGCGGGCGACGGCCCGCTGACGCCGGACGGTTATGGCGTGAACACGATGGCGCCGCCGTATCAGCCGAGCTACGTGCCGCCGCCGGATCCGGGCAACGCCGCGTACGCGGACCCGGCCGACCATCGCGTGATGCCGCCGCAGGGTTATGCGACGATCGGCGACCGCCTGTCGGAAAAGAACATCGACTGGGCGTGGTACAGCGGCGCGTGGCAGTACGCGCTCGAGCATCGCGACACGGGCACCGTGCCCGATTTCCAGTACCACCACCAGCCGTTCAACTATTTCGCGAACTACGCGCCCGGCACCGAGGCGCGCAGCAAGCACCTGCGCGACGCCGGGCTCGGCGACGAGCCGTCGACCAACCACTTCATCGCCGACATCGACGCGGGCCGCCTGCCGGCCGTCACGTTCTACAAGCCGCAGGGCAACCTGAACATGCATGCGGGTTATGCGGACATCGAAGCCGGCGACCGTCACATCGCGACGGTGATCGACCATATCCGGCGCGGGCCGCAATGGGACAACACCGTGATCGTGATGACGCACGACGAGAACGGCGGCTGGTGGGATCACGTCGCGCCGCCGGTGGGCGACCGCTGGGGCCCCGGTTCACGGATTCCGGCGCTCGTGATCTCGCCGTTCGCGAAGAAGGGTTTCGTCGATCACACGCTGTACGACACGAACTCGATCCTGCGCTTCATCAGCCGCGTGCACGGGCTCGCGCCGCTCGACGGCGTGGTCGCGCGCAACAAGGCGTTCGCCGCGCGCGGCGCGACGCCGCCGGGCGACCTCACGAACGCGCTCGACCTCGGCTGACGGCGGGTTGGCCTGGTTGGCGGCTGAGCGGCTGAGCGGCTGAGCCGCTCAAGCACCTGGGCACTTGGGTGCCCGAAACGACGACGCCCCGGGCAAGACGATTGCCCGGGGCGTCGTTCATTTCCACCCTGCCAACGCTACGCGGCGTTGCGCAGCGCGTCGCACCCCGCCTGCGCGGCGTGACGGCCGGCCTGCCGGCCGAAGAACGTCGCGTCGGCCAGCGACAACCCCGAGCTGTACCCGGCGCCCCAGCGCGGCAGCCCGCAGGTCGTGCGGCCGGCCGCATAGAGCCCCGCCACCGGTGCGCGTGCCGCGTCGACCACCTGCCCGGTCGGCAGCGTGTCGAGCCCGCCGAGCGTGAAGTGCGGATAGAACGCGTAGTCGATCCGGCAATCGAGCGCGACGAACGGCGGCTCGATCAACGGCTGCAGCCATTTCCCGGCCTTGTGGAACAGCGGATCGGCGCCTTCGGCAGCATGGCGGTTGTAGACGTCGACTGTCGCCGTCAGCGTGCCGGCCGGCATCTGCAGGTCGCGTTCGACTTCCTCCCACGTTTCGCCGGCCGCCGCGATGCCGATCCGCGCAATCGCGGGCGGCTCGCGGTACGTCGCCTGGTCGACGAGCAGGTAGATGCGGTCGCCGGCCTGGTGGAACGCGTGATGGCCCGTGCGGCCGTGATAACCGTCCTCGTTGATGAAGCGCTGGCCGCGCGCGTTCACGAAGATCCCCCGGATCAGCGATTCGGGCGCGTAAAACGGCAGGCTGACGAAACCCTGGTCCATATGGATCGCCGCGCCGCCCGCGCTCTGGCCGAGCAGGATGCCCGAGCCGTCGTCGCCGGGGCTGCCGATCGGTTCATCCGAGCGCAGGAACTGCGGCGCATGCCGGCGCACCATGTCGCGATTCATCGCGAAACCGCCCGCGCACAGGATCACCGCGCGACGCGCACGCACGCATGCCGTCTCGCCATACGCGCGCAGCACGACGCCGCGCACCGCGCCGTCGTCGTCGACGATCAATGCGAGCGCGCGCGTGTCGTAACGCGTCGCGACGCCGAGCGCCGCCACGCGTTCGGCCAGCACGCGCATCAGCATCTGCCCGCCGCCCCAGCCCGGCCATTGCGGCGTGTGCCCGCGCGGGCACGGCTTCGCGGCCTCGCTGAACGGCCAGGCTTCCTCGCTGCCCGACCAGATCAGGCAATCGTCGGTCTCCGGTTCGACGATCCGCTCGGCAATGAACGTGTTCTTGTACGTGAGGCCCTGCTCGACGAGCCAGTCGTGGTGCGCCAGGCTTTCGTTCGCGTAGAGCCGCACCTTCGCCTCGTCGGCGTCGCGCCCGCCGGCCAGCATCAGGTAGCGGTACAGATCCTCGGTGTCGTCGGTAAAGCCGGCCTGCCGCTGTGCGGGCGTGCCGCCGCTGCCGCCGAGGTAGATCTCGCCGCCCGACAGCGCGCTCGTGCCGCCGTAGCTCGACGCGCGCTCGACGATCAGCGTGTCGGCGCCGGCGCGCGCGGCTTCGATCGCCGCACAGGCGCCGGCCGCGCCGAAGCCGACGATCACGACATCGTGTTCGGCATCCCAGCGATGCACGTCACGAATGTTCAGGGGGTGAGTCAGGGAATAGTCGGATGACATGAGGAATGGGTCAGCGTGTAGGAAACCTGAGGGAAGCGATGGAAAGCGGTGGACGCGGTGAGGGCCGACAGGCGGCCCGTTGCCGACGTTGCCGCCGCAATGCCTGAATGCCGGATCGGGCGTGCGACGGTGCGCGTGCACGACGCACGCGTCCCGTGCCCGGTTGAAGCCGCGACCCGCATCAAACGGGATCGGCCCGCGCGATGCTTACGACGTGGCCGTGGCGAAGGGCGTTGGTACGCCATCACGCCATCGCGCCGCCACGGCTGCCGGCCTGCGCTGTGCGCGGCCGCGCGGACGTCACATGCCGCGCAGCGCGGCGAAACCGAAGTGCGACGGATCGATCGGCACGCAGCCGGCCGGCAGCCCGTTCGCGTCGACCGAGCGGCATTGCAGGATGCCGGCCGCATACGGCGGCGACGGAACCTGATCGGCGCCGTATCGCGCCATCGCCATGGCAGCGAACGTGCCCATCGCCAGTACGCATAGCTTGCGAGTCGTCAGTCTCATGATCGTCGTCCCCTCCGGTTGTCCGCTGGTGCGGTTCGTGTCCGGCGTGCATCGCATGCGGCACCGGATGACTGCACGGTAGCCAGCGCCCGGCCGTCGGCCATCGTCCATTTCGACTAGGGGCAAACGCTGAGCGACGGGCGCAAGGCGTGTCGCATCGCAGCATCGTGCGCGATGGCTTCGTACACGCGGAGGAGACGCGGCGCGTTGCGCGCCAGTCGCGGCCGGCCGCGCCAATCGTCAGACGCCTGTCGCACGCCGATCGCTGCGCCGCACCATCCGGGCACGATCGCGCGGCACTCGGCGCCCGGCCCCGGTGTTTTCCCCGACGCTCGCCCTGCTCCGTATGGATGATGAGCCGCCATCGGTCCGATGCGAACCTTCGCCTCGACGTCGCAATGCCGCCGCGTCCGCACTCGCGGCGCGGCCGACTCTTTCCGTTCTTCCACGGGAGCCCTGCATGACCGATTCGAATCCCCGCTACGCGCTGTACGAACTGGCGTGCCGCTACGCGCAAGCCGTCGACCGGCGCGACTGGCCGCGACTCACCGCCCTCTTCACGCCCGATGCACAGCTCGCCGGCCCCGGCTTCCGCTTCGACGACCGCGACGCGATCGTGACGGGCATGCGCGTGATCGAGCGCTACGAAGCGACCCAGCATCACGTGCACAACCAGCTCGTGACGCTCGACGGCGGCGAGGCCGACGTCGAGACCTATGGCGTCGCCTGCCACGTCTACGTGCGTGACGGCGTGAAGCGCAAGCTCGACTGGGGGCTGCGCTATCGCGACCGCTGCGTGTTCGACGGCGGCACGTGGCGTTTCGCCGCGCGCACGCTGCACGTCGACTGGTCGCAAGACCTGCCGCTGGAGGGCTGAACGATGCGCACCGCTGCTCCCCTCGACGGCCGCACCGCACTCGTCACGGGCGGCGCCGGCGGCATCGGCGCGGCCTGCGCGCACGCGCTCGTCGCCGACGGCGCGGCCGTCGTGCTGATGGGCCGCCGCCGCGACGCGCTCGAACGCACGCAACGGCAACTGACCGACGCGGTGCCCGGCAGCCGCGTCGCGATCCACGCGGGCGACGCCTGCGACGAAGGCGACCTGCAGGCCGCGCTCGACTGCGCGTGGGCGCTCGACCGTCGCCTCGACATCGTCGTGCCGACGGTTGGCGGTGCGGGTTTCCGGCCGCTGCTGCTGCACGACGCCGACACCTTCCGCGCCGAAATCGACCTGAACCTGCACAGCGCGTTCGCCGCGATCCGTCACGCCGCGCCGCGGCTCGCCGACAGTGGCGGCGGCGCGATCGTCTGCATCTCGTCGACGGCCGCGCGGATCAATTTTCGCTGGCTGTCCGCGTACTGCACCGCGAAAGCTGCGCTCGAAGCGCTCGTGCGCGGCGCGGCCGAGGAACTGGCCGGCGCGAAGATCCGCGTGAACGCGGTGCGTCCGGGCCTCACGCGCTCCGAAGCAACGGCGCCGATGTTCGACAACCGCGCGCTCGTCGACAGCTTTCTCGAGCAGATCCCGCTCGGCACGCTCGGCGAACCGGAAGCGATCGCGCATGCGGTGCGCTATCTCACGGGCCCCGAGTCGGGCTGGGTGACCGGCCAGAGTTTCGCGGTCGACGGCGGCCACGAACTGCGCACCAACCCGCGCGTCGACGACACGATCGCGCAGATCTACGGCACGGCCGCGCTCGACGCGATCAAGGCCGGCCGCGCACCGGGCGCCGCATGAGCGCTCGCCTTCTTTCAACGTCAAGGGAATACGACCGACCATGAATCGAGTCGCAAACATGGTCGCGCTGGTCACCGGTGCGGCAAGCGGCGTCGGCCGCGCGGATGCGCTGCTGCTCGCCGCCGAAGGCGCGCGTGTCGTGCTGACCGACATCGACGAGGATGCCGGCCGCGCGCTCGCGCGCGAGATCGGCGACGCCGCACTGTTCGTCCGCCACGACATCGCCGACGAGGACGGCTGGCGACAGGCGATCGCATGGACGCTCGACCGCTTCGGCCGCCTCGACGTGCTCGTCAACAACGCGGCGATCTGCCCGGTCGGCTCGATCGAGGACACGAGCCTCGACACGTGGCGGCGCGTGATGCGCACCAACGCCGACGGCTATTTCCTCGGCTGCAAATATGCGATTGGCGCGATGAAGGGCAACGACACGCCGGGTTCGATCGTGATGATGTCGTCGGTCGCCGCGCTCGGCGGGCTGCCGATGATGTGCGCATACACCGGGTCGAAAGGCGCGGTGACGGCGCTCGCGCGCAGCGTCGCCGTGCACTGCAAGCGCAGCGGTTACCGCATCCGCTGCAACTCGATCCATCCGGACGGGATCTGGACGCCGATGACGCAGGCGCTGATGCCCGATCTCGACCCGGCCGCGCTCGGCATCGGCAGCGATCCGATGGCACGCATGTGCGACCCGCGGGACGTCGCGAATCTCGTGCTGTTCCTCGCGTCCGACGAATCGCGTTTCGTGAACGGTGCGGAGCTGCGGATCGACAACGCGCAACTGGTGTCGTCGCTGTGACGCGACGCACTGCCCTCCCGTTCAAAGGAGTTCATCGATGATTTCATTCAACGGCAAGACCGTGCTGGTCACCGGCGGCGGCGCGGGCATCGGCCGTGCGTGTGCGGAAGCGTTCGGCGCGGCCGGCGCGCGCGTCGCGGTAGCCGAGATCGACCCGGCCCGCGCACAGGACGTGCGCCAGGCGCTCGAGGCGGCGGGCGTCGACGCGCTCGTCGGCACCGTCGACGTCACGCGCCGCGACCAGGTCGATGCGTTCGCACGAACCGTCGACGCGCGCTTCGGCGGCCTCGACGTGCTCGTCAACAATGTGGGCGATTTCCTGCAGATCGTGAAACCGTTCGACGACTGCACCGACGACGACATCGCACGGCTGTTCGACGCGAACCTGCGCCAGGTGTTCGTCGTCACGCGCGCGATGCTGCCGTTGCTGCGCAAGCGCGGCGCGGGCGGCAGCATTGTCGGCGTGTCGTCGATCGAAGGCTTTCGCGCCATTCCGAACTGCACCGTGTACGCGTCGTTCAAGGCCGCGCTGACCGGCTTCACGAAAAGCCTCGCGCTCGAACTCGGGCCGGCCGGCATTCGCGTGAACCAGATCGCCCCCGAAACCACCGAGACGCCGCAGGTGCCCGTCAGCGCGATGGTCGCGGCCGAGCATCGCGAGCACATCCCGCGCTGGATCCCGCTCGGGCGCTTCGGCACGGCCGGCGATATCGCGGGGGCCGCGCTGTTCCTCGCGAGCCCGCTCGCCGCGTGGGTCACCGGCACGACGCTGCACGTCGACGGCGGCGCGCTCGCGGCGGCCGGCTGGTATCGCGACCCGAACGGCTTCTGGACCAACATGCCCGTCGTCACGGGCAACGGCTTCAATTTCTGAGCGGCACCGCCCGCCTGTTCATTTCACGCGGCACGAAAGCGCCGCTACCGGAGACACCATGAAGATCCTGATCGTCGGCGGCACCGGCCTCATCGGCGGCCATGCCGCGCTGCACCTGCACACGCAGGGCAACCGCGTGACACTCGCCGCACGCAAGCCACCCGCCCCCGGTAGCGCACTCGCGCAGTTCGACGTACTGCTGCGAGATTACGTGGCCGGCAACTTCACGCGCGACGATCTCGCGCCGTTCGACGCGGTGGTGTTCGCGGCCGGCAACGATATCCGCCACCTGCCGCCCGGCACCGACGAAGCCTCGCACTGGGAGCGCGCGAACGTCGACGCGGTGCCGCGCTTTTTCGCGCTCGCGCGCGACGCGGGCGTGAAGCGCGTGGTGCTGGTCGGCAGCTTCTATCCGCAGGTCGCGCCGGCGCTCGTCGACACGGTGCCGTACGTGCGCTCGCGCCATCTCGCCGACGAACGTGTCCGCGCGCTCGCGACGCAGTCGTTCGCCGTCTGCAGCGTCAACGCGCCGTTCGTCGTCGGGTCGGTGCCGGGGCTGCGCAACGAGATGTTCGCTGCCTACACCGGCTATGCGCAAGGCCAGTTCGCGGGGCTGCCCGTGTTCGGGCCGGCCGGCGGCAGCAACTTCATCTCGACGCAATCGCTGTCGGAAGCGATCTGGGGCGCGCTGCAGCGCGGCGAAGCAGGCAAGGCCTACCTCGTCGGCGACGAGAACCTCAGCTTCGCCGACTACTTCGCGGCCTTCTTCCGCGCGGCGGGCAATCCGCGGGACGTCCCGTCGCTCGACCAGGAGCATCCGCTGTTGCCCGACATCGCGATCTACACGGGGCGCGGCAACGTCGTGTCGTACGAGCCCGATCCCGCCGACAGCGCGCTGCTGCGCTACCGGCGCGGCGATGTGCAGCGTGCGGTCGACGAAGTCGTTGCGCATTGCCGCGCGCAGTAGGCGAACGGCGCGTGTGCGGAACGGATGCAAAAACGTCCCGCCGCCGGCAACGAATGCCGGCGGCGGGACGTCGGAGCGACAACGTCGATGCGGGCCGTCAGGCGCCGATACGCTGCTCGATCTTCTTCATCGTGTCGGTCATTTCAGCCGGCAGGCGCAGCTTCAGCATGTCGAACAGCGCCGCATGCAGTTTCAGCTCCTCACGCCATTCGTCGGCGTTCATCGACGTCACCGCGTCGAACTGCTCGCGCGTGAAATCGAGGCCGTCCCAGTGCAGGTCCTCATACGCCGGCGACACGCCGAACGCATGCTCACCGCCGCCGCCCGTGCCTTCGAGACGGTCGAGCATCCACTTCAGCACGCGCATGTTCTCGCCGAAGCCCGGCCACACGAACTTGCCGTTCGCATCCTTGCGGAACCAGTTCACGCAGTAGATCTTCGGCAGTTTCGCGCCGGCGCCTTCGAGCTGCTTGCCGAGCTTCAGCCAGTGCGCGAAATAATCGCTGACGTTGTAACCACAGAACGGCAGCATCGCGAACGGATCGCGGCGCACGATGCCCTGCTGGCCGACCGCCGCGGCGGTCGTCTCCGAGCCCATCGTCGCGGCCATGTACACGCCTTCAACCCAGTCGCGTGCCTCGGTCACGAGCGGCACGGTCGTCGAACGACGGCCGCCGAAGATGAACGCGTCGATCGGCACGCCGGCCGGGTTTTCCCAGTCGTCGTCGATCGACGGGCACTGCGCGGCCGGCGCCGTGAAGCGCGAATTCGGATGCGCCGCCTTGCGGCCCGTCTCCTTGCCGATCTCCGGCGTCCACGGGTTGCCCTGCCAGTCGGTCAGCTTCGCGGGCGGCGTGTCGGTCAGCCCTTCCCACCACACGTCGCCGTCTTCCGTCAGCGCGACGTTCGTGAAGATCACGTTTTTCGTGAGCGTCGAGATTGCGTTCGGGTTGGTCTTCACGCCCGTGCCCGGCGCGACACCGAAGAAGCCGGCTTCCGGGTTGATCGCATACAGTCGGCCGTCGCGGCCCGGCTTCAGCCACGCGATGTCGTCGCCGATCGTCGTGACCTTCCAGCCATCGAAGCCCTGCGGCGGAATCAGCATCGCGAAGTTCGTCTTGCCGCACGCGGACGGGAATGCGGCCGCGACGTGATACTTCTTGCCGGCCGGCGACGTCACGCCGAGGATCAGCATGTGTTCGGCGAGCCAGCCCTGGTCGCGCCCCATCGTCGATGCGATACGCAGCGCGAAACACTTCTTGCCGAGCAGCGCGTTGCCGCCGTAGCCCGAACCGAAACTCCAGATCTCGCGCGTCTCGGGAAAGTGCACGATGTACTTGACCGGGTTGCACGGCCACGGCACGTCCTGCTGGCCGGCTTCGAGCGGATGGCCGACGCTGTGCACGCACGGCACGAAATCGCCGTCCTCGCCCAGCACGTCATACACCTCGCGGCCCATGCGCGTCATGATCCGCATGTTCACGGCGACGTACGGGCTGTCGGACAGTTCGACGCCGACGTGCGCGATCGGCGAGCCGAGCGGGCCCATCGAGAACGGCACGACGTACAGCGTGCGGCCGCGCATCGAGCCGCGGAACAGGCCGTTGAGCGTCTCGCGCATTTCGGCGGGCGCGATCCAGTTGTTGGTCGGGCCGACGTCGTCGCGCGATGCCGCGCAGATGAACGTGCGATCCTCGACGCGCGCGACGTCGGACGGATCGGATTGCGCGAGATACGAGTTCGGGCGCTTCGCCGGGTTCAGCCGCTTGAGCGTGCCCTGGTCGACCATCGCCTGGCACAGCGCGTCGTTTTCTTCCTGCGAACCGTCACACCACACGACACGCTCGGGCTCCGTGAGCGCCGCGATGCGCGACACCCAGTCGATCAGCTTGCGATGTTTGACGAAAGCCGGCGGAGCGATCAGCGGGCCGTGTGTTGCTTCGGCCAGATTGTTTTGCGACATGAGGGTGTCTCCAGATTATTGGGCGAGGATGGGGGATGCGGGGCGAGCCCGCGAGATGGGGGATGCGATTGGAGCGCAGGGTGCGGCGGCGCGCAGGACGGGACACGCGAGCGGAGCGCGTGTCGATGCCGCGATGCGTGCGAGAGAAGGTGACGTCTCGTTAGAAGGTGCGAACGCGAGTTTCGCCATGCAAGCAACCTGCCGTACAACTCCATGGCGACCAGCATACCATCGCCGTTATTCGGCAAACGTTGCGTTGCAACAAGAAACAACTATGTCGGCGATCCGGCACGCCAGTTGCCTGTGAATTATTTTTACAATGCCATTGCGCGCGTTTCTGCGGCGAAACGGCCAGGACGGCCGTCCAACAAGGGTTTCGCGGAAGCGGCAAATCCGGCCCGCCGCGCCCGCGTTTGGCCAGCGAGCGCGCGGGCCGTGCGAATTCACGTTTTCGCTAGTCAGGCAAACCCTGAATTAGGTTGCGTACACAAACATCCGACGAGAACGTGCGGCAGGCCCACCTGCTCAAAACGGCGCGCCCGGCAATCCGGGGTAATACGCGCCTGCCGCCATCCCGCCGTCGACGGCCAGTTCGGCGCCGTTGCAGTAGGATGCTTCGTCGCTCGCGAGGAACAGCGTCGCGCGCGCGATTTCATCGGGCAGGCCGACGCGTTGCAGCGGCACGTTCGCATAGTGCTTGTTGATTTCCTCGAGCGGCGCGCCGGTCGGGTTCGACATCGCGGTGTTCACCCCGCCCGGATGGATCGAATTCACGCGCACGCCCTGATGGCCGAGTTCGAGCGCCGCGACCTTCGTCAGCCCGCGCACGCCCCACTTGCTCGACACGTACGCGGCCAGTGCGTTCACGCCGCGCAGCCCGTCCACCGACGAGATGTTGACGATCGACCCGCTTTTCTGCGCGATCATGCGCGGCGCGATCGTCCGGATCCCGACGAACGTGCCGACGAGGTTGATCGACACCGCACGCTCGAAATCGCGTTTCGACAGCTCGGTGATGCCGCCGAACGTCAGCACGGCCGCATTGTTGACCAGCACGTCGATACGGCCGAACTGCTCGACCGTCGCTTCGGTCACGCGCACCCAGCTCGCTTCGTCGGCGACGTCGAGCCGCATGAAGCGCACCGCGTCACCGAGCTCGCGCGCGAGCGCTTCGCCTTCCGCATCGAGCACGTCGCCGATCACGACGCGCGCCCCCTCCGCGACGAACAGCCGGCACGTCGCCGCGCCCATGCCACGCGCACCGCCCGTGACGATCGCTACCTTTCCTTCCAGTCGACCCATGTCGTCCTCTCTTCGATTCCGGTTTGCCGGCCGCCGCGCGCAGGTGTGCACGCGCGTGCCGGGTCATGATCGGCACGCGGCCGGTGCCGCGCGCCTGTGCCGTCGGCCCGCGTCGTCAGCCCCAGTACGCCTGCCCGCCGTCGAGCGGCAGCGTCGCGCCCGTCAGGTACGCCGCATCGCGGCTCGCCAGAAACACGATCGCGCGCCCGATGTCCTGCTCGCAGTCGCCTACGCGGCCGAGCGGAATCGTGCGGAAAAACGCGGCGGCTTCCTGCGGGTTCGCGTCGACCCAGCCTTTCAGGCCCGGCGACAACGCATGCGGTGCGACCGCGTTCACGCGGATCCCGTCCGCGCCCCACTCGCAGGCAGCCGCGCGCGTCAGCGCACGAATCGCCTCCTTGGTCGCCGCGTACGCGCCGTAGCCGGACGCATCCCAGCGCACCGCGGCCGACGAAGCGAAATTGACGATCACGCCGTCGCCCTTCAGATGCGGATGGCACGCGCGCATCATGCGCAGCGTCGCGATGGGCCCCGACTCGAGCCCCGCGTGGAAATCCGCATCGGTGACGTCGAGCAGGCGGCCGAGCGGCACGACCTGCGCGTTGTTGATCAGGATCTGCACGCCGCCGAAGCGCGCAACGACGTTGTCGACGCACGTCACGATCTGCGCGGCGTTCATCACGTCGCACACGAACGGCTCGGCCACGCCGCCACGCGCGCGAATCGCCTCGCAGGTCGCAAGCAGCTTGTCGCGGGTACGACCGACCACCGCGACGTGCGCGCCTTCCGCCGCGAGCGCCTGCGCGACGCCCTGGCCGACGCCCTGCCCCGCGCCCGTCACGAGCGCGACCTTGCCTTTCAGGATGCCCATGTGCGCTCCTCAGGCGACGATCGCCGGATGGGCCTGCACGGGCCCGCCGAGCAGTTCGCGGTACGACGGCGGCTGCTTGCCGTCGAGATCGGCGATGCCGTACCGCAACGCGGCTTCCGCGCCGACGAGCACCTGCCCCGACAACGCCATGCGCTGCGGATCGCCGTGAATCGCGTGAATCACGCGGCCCGTGAATTCCGGACTTTCCGCGACGAGCGAGAATTCCTTGTACAGATCCGGGTGTTCTTCCCACACGCGCGTCGTGCGCTCGGTGCGCAGCGGGCCCATCCAGATCGACACGGCCGCGACGTCGAACGGCTTCAGGTCGACGGCCATGTCCTTCGCGAACTTGTCGACACCGGATTTCTGCGCGCCGTAGGCCGCCCCGTGCATGTAACAGCTCGCGCCGAACGACGACGTGAACGCGATCAGCCCGCTGCGACGCTTCACCATCAGCGCCGCCGCGTGCCAGCTCGCGACATAGGCCGAGCGCAGGCCGACATCGAGGATGTTGACGAGGTCGAGCGACTTCTCCCAGAACGGGCCCGGCAGGATCAGTTGATCGTGCAGGTAGGTCGCGTTGTTGACGAGAATGTCGAGCCGCCCGCTTTCACGTTCGACGCGCTCGAACAGCGCCTTCACCTGCGCGTCGTCCGCGTGGTCGCATGCCACCGCGATCCCGCGGCCGCCGAGCGCATCGATCTCGCGTGCGGTCTCGTGGATGGTGCCGGGCAGCGGCGCATCGCCTTCGTTCTGCGAGCGGCCCGTGACGTAGACGGTCATGCCGGCCGCACCGAGCGCGCGCGCGATACCCTTGCCCGCGCCGCGCGATGCGCCCGTCACGACGGCGACCGGCGCATCGTGGTTCTGTGTCATGTTCGATGTCTCCTGTGGAATGTGCGTCATGTGCATGGCGCTGACGTGCGTCAGGCGGCCGGCGGCTGCGCACCGGCGAACAGCACGCCCGGCGCATCGCCTTCGTAACGGACCGACAGCGTCGACGTGACGACGCAGCGCGTGCCCGCGATCTTCCATTCGCCGTCGACCTTCCGGTATTCGTCGTCGTAGTACGCGCCGAGCTGCGTGAGCGTTCGCGCGTTCGTGTCGATCATCTGGTAGTGCAGGCCCCACGTGCCGCGCGCATGCACGTCGTCGAGCACGTCGATCTCGGGATTCACGCCGTGATGCATCTCGACGATGTGCGGATGGCAGCCGAGTTGCGCGAATACGTCGACGAGCGCGTCGCGCGTGTCGAACGTGCCGATGCGGCCGTAGTCGATGCGCACTTGGCCGGGCACGAAGCAGTCGCGCATCCCTTGCGGATCCTTGCGGTCGCAGCACGTGAAGTAGCGCGACTTCAGCCGGCGGATCGCGTCGGCATCCTCGAGCCGGCGCACACGCGCTTCCAGCGATTCGATGAGGGTCATCCTGTCTCCTAGTTCGGTGCAGGCGCGGTTCGATGGCCGCGTCGATGCCACGTTACCGCCGCGCGATGCGTCGGCCATCACCCGTTCGGATGAAACCGGCGATTCGTCCTCGCAGCGCGGCGCGCACGCGGACGGCGCGTTCGTCCGAACAGACGATGTGATGCAGGCGGCTTCGTTCCTACCATCGAACGACACCCCCACGAGACCCGGCGATGGACGACACGACCCGCACGCTCCATGAATACGAGCAGATCCGACAGTTGAAGTACCGGTATTTCCGCGCGGTCGACACGCACGACTGGGCGCTGCTCGCGGATTGCCTGACCGAAGACTGCGAGGCCCGCCTGTACGGCGGCCGCTACGTGTACGACGGCCGCGACGCGTTCGTGTCGAGCCTGCGCGAGCTGATCGGCAAGCCGACCTTCCTGACGATGCATCACGGCCATCACCCCGAGCTCACGCTGGTCTCGGCCGATCATGCATGCGGCGTGTGGTTTCTCGAGGACCACGCGATCAATCTCGAGGACAACTACCTGCTGCACGGCACTGCGTTCTACGACGACCAGTACGTGAAACGCGATGGCGCGTGGCGCATTCATGCGACGCGCCACGAACGCCTGTTCGAAACCGTCACGTCGCCGATTCCGCCGTCGTTCACGCTGACCGCGAACCGGTTCGCGCCGGACGCACACCCGTCGGCCGGATCGCCTGAAATCGCTTCCTGAACCCCGGCGGCAACGCCGCCGATCCCGTCATTACCCTCTGGAGCCGGAGCAATGGAGAAAGTCATTTACGTGTTGTGGCGCGACGCGCAGGCTGCGCCCGATCAGTGGAGCCGCTCGGTGCGCGCGACACTCGCCGACAAGCTGCTGTCGCTCGGTGCGCACGGCGTGCAGGTGAACGTCGCGGATGCGGACGTCGCGCCGGCCGCCGGCCTGAAGCAGACCAACACGCACCCGGGCATCGACGGGATCGTCGCGGTGTGGGTCGATAGCGCGAACGCGATGTTTCGGCAGCCGTTCGACGACGCGGTGCGTGCGGTCGTCCCGCACATGGCTGCGTATCTCGTCACGGAGTCGCAACCGATTCCGAATACGCGCTTTCCTGCACGGCCGGGCGAGCGCACCACGGGCTTCTCGCAGCTCGCGTTCCTGAAGCGGCCGCCGCGCCTCACGCACGAAGCATGGCTCGACGTGTGGCACGGACATCACACGTGCGTCGCGATCGATACGCAGGACAATTTCCTGTATGTGCAGAACGTCGTCGTGCGCGCGCTCACGCATGCGGCGCCCGGTTACGACGCGATCGTCGAGGAGTGCTTTCCCGCCGCGGCGATGACCGATCCGCACGCGTTTTTCGATGCGGTCGGCGATGACGAAAAATTCCAGCGCAATGTGGCCGAGATGATGGACAGCTGTGGACGCTTCATCGACTTCGACAAGATCGATGTGGTGCCGACGAGCCAGTATGTGGTGAAGGCAGTGCGGGGGTGAGTTCGGGAGGGCGTGGGAGGCGATCCATTTCGGTGAAATTCGGTGTGGTGTCCCTTTGCTGGCCGGCGGCATGCAATTGCGTGGCACCGGCCTACTTCGATCCCAAATGTCCAATGTCTATACCCGCGTTATGCGATCGCCCTGAAGCGTCAGAGATGGATACGGTTCCAATCGATACGATATCGATTACATGCCAGCCCCGTTATCCTGAACCGGGGATGATCGGCCAAGGCGCTTCGTCACCCGTGCGAATGCCCGCCGACAACGTTTCGCTTCGCGGCTTACCCTTGTTATCAGGTCGTCCTGAGAACAATCGAGACGTGCGATCCAGACAGCACGCATATCGCATCGCCATTCCTCTAGACAAAGCCTGAATCGTTTCCTATTCTCCCTCTCAACATCGGCATTTTTTGCTCGCTCCGGCCTTAACAATCAGTCAAATGTCGGACGACATTTCGTCCTGAAAAAAACCAAAAAAGAAGGGGGAAGTCAAAAATGGCGAAGAAACTTGCTGCCTGGCTCATTTTTGTTTCGAGCGTCCCCTTCGTTCTTTCGTCCTGCACTTCCGTTTATTCAGTCAAACGTCCGGACGACTCCTCACCGATTTACGGCATTCCCTATTCCCTTCCGCAGAAAATATATATCGTCTCGGCCAAGTACACGATCACTCAATGTGAATTACTGAAAAATGGGTCGCTCCATATCCAGGTAAATAAACAGATCACCATCACATCCGAGACACAGCCCGATCCCTCGGAGCGTTACTACATCCCCTATTCATCGCTCAGAAATTTCTTCAAAGATACGGATCTGACGGTAGAGAATTTCGACAATTCGACGCTGAAGTCGATAAATGCCACGATCGCGGACAAGACCGGCCCCACAATCACAGCTTTGGTTGGAACCGCACTACGGGTCGCATCGCTGGCTGGCGGTGTGACGCTGACCAACGCCGGGGCGCCCCCGACCACCCAGGACATGTGCAAGGCCGACGTGCTCAAGGCTTTGAACGCGCAAGCCAAATCGCAAGCTCAAGGCTCTGGAAAAACCAAGGGTGCCGCGAAACCCGCAACTGCCAGTGCCACCGATACTGCTTCCGCAACGCAGGCAGCCAGCGCGCAAGACAGCAATTCCCCCACGACCTTCAGCACGGTGTTCGTGTGGCGGCCTCAACTGAGCGATACGCCCGATCCTAAACATCCCGAAATTTCCGGGCACTTCTACCCCAGGCGGATCCTGGATAGATGGCTTACCCCACGGGGTTATAAGGCACTGAATAATAGAGACCAGAATGAGGACACGATCGAGATTCCGGCCGGACAGGATGACGTGATCGTCAAATCACTGCGGACCGAACTTCGCATCGACCCGGTCGTGGCGCAGAAAAAAGTGAACATCGATAGCGCGTCCACCCAAGGAATCATCCTTCGCGAGCCTGCCTACGGCCTCCTGCAAGCATGCGACGAGGCCTGCCCCAATCCCATGCCCGGTGGTTCCGAATCGTCCGGGTACAGCACCCACGGTGTATTTCACGTGAGCGAAGAAACGGTGCCTCAACTCGGCTCCTATGTGATCCTCCCGCTCCGAAACAGAATGTTCGAGACTCAAACCGCGACGATCGCACTGTCGTCGGATGGCGCCATCAACAAGCTTGGACTGAAGTCGAACGCGACCGTACCGGATGCTGCCAGCACCGCCAACACCGATCTCGATGCGCTCCAGAAGGCGCGTGATGCTCGCGCGAAAGCCCGCACGGATGCAGCCGCCGCCGAGGCGAACGCGGCGCAGGATGCGGCCAAGAAGGTCACCAATGACAACAAGGCCATCTCCGAGTGCCTGAGCGCGCAAAAGGCTGTCCGCGATGCAAACGGAACCGTCGTGGGGAAATGTCAATGATGGCGGAAAGCGCGCCGCGTCCCAGAAGATTGACAACAGCGGCAACGCTGCTCGCGGCCGTATCGCTGAACGCGCACGGTCAGGCCGCGGATGAGAATGCGCGGGTGACGCACGCCGTCATACCGCTTGTCGCAAGAGCACTCGGCAAACCTGATGCAACGGGCGCGGCACTGCCCGCATCTGCCGCACTGCCCGCTCCCGTGATGAATACGTTGACTGCGTTTCTTCGGACACGAGTCAACGTCGAACAGATCGCGAACGGCACCATACCACGCGATGTCAAGCTCGACTTCGATGATGAAGTCAAAACCCGAGCCGCACTGCTGACGTTGGCGAACGCTGCGGGTAATTGCGGCACGCTCCTGGCCTCTTCACGATCGACGTTGGCCCTTGCAGCGGCAAGCGTCGAGGTAGATCCGGATCTCAAGCGTCGCATGACGCAGCAGTACAGCATTCCGGCGCTGGCCGCCCTTCACCTCGGGGGGCCGGAGATTCAGGTGATTTGCCCGAACACCGGCAAAGACCCGAAGTACGTCCCGCCACTTGTCGGCAAACACGATATACATCCAGCCAACAGCCACGTGGCAACGCCTTACGAGTTTTCGGGCTTCGATGACGTCGTGGCGATCAGCCTGGACGGAAAATACCAATGCTCGGGAACGTTGGCGACCCGCAAATGGATCATTACCGCAGCGCATTGCGTGACGGATGAGGCCAACAATCAGAAGCTTGCGCCCGATCGCCTCCGGTTCTACAAGTACGGCGAGACCGGGAAGGACGGGTTCTCCACGACGGCGCTGGACGGTTCGACGGTCTCTATCAAGGGACGAAAGGCGCGCGGCATCACACAGATCTTCGTCAGTCCACGTTGGGCCGCCACGCCGGCGAAAGCTACACCCGATGCGGTCGCGGACCAGGCGATTCTGGCGGTCGATTATGACGGAGCGCCGACTGAACACATCGTGTCGCTGACTCGAAAGTCACCCCCGGTCAACACACCGATTTCGATCATAGGTTATGGATTCACCGGTTCGATCAACGATGTTCCCGGCGACAACCCTCAGTTGGGATGGAATTCCTTGTCGGAGTCGACACGGAATCCGGGCAGCGGCGGATGGATATATCTACAGCCAGCGGGCGTCGGCACCAATTGCATTGGAGATTCAGGAGGCGCAATATTCTCCGGGCATCTCAATGGCGCTCAGAACGAGACGCATGAACTCGTCGCCATCGTGAGCCGGATGGTCTATGCCGGTGCGTTCGACGGACCTGCGCAGCAAGGTAGCGCCGCGAATTGCGTTGGTCAGGCAAGCATCAACTCTCTCATTACGGAGGAATCGAGACAGTTTCTATGCGACGCGGCACACAATGACATTCACGGATGTTGATGCCAGTATTTCGTCGGGAAATGTTCGGAGGCACTTGCTGATATTCGCGTTGCCGCCCGGCAGCGACGAGCGAACCGGATTCGACCACGACTATCCCCGACTCGCCGCCGCCGCATGCACGAACGCCGAAATTGCCGCCACCACGCCATCCGCCAGCGGCAGATCCGGGTTCGAATAAGCGGCGAGGTTTTCCTGCAGCGCCGACGTGCGAACCGTCTTGAGCACATGATTGGCGTCGGCGATCAGCGCCATTTCGGCCCGCGGATTGGCGTGCTTCAGAAGTTCCGCGTCCTGTACGGTGACCTGGATATCCCGCGCCCCCTGCACGATAAGCACGGGCTTCACGTAACCGGCCACGAGCGCTGCCGGATCGAGGGTCAACTCGCTCATCAGGAAGCGCTGGACTTGCGGCCTGAACAACGGCATGAGTGCCGGGTCGATCCTGGCCGCGTCTACCCGTTCACCTGCCTCCAGGGATTCGAGGATCGACATTGCATTGGCAAGAATCGGCGCATTTGCCGGGTTCGATTGCAGTTGTTGCCTCAACACGGGCCCTAGCGGGCGCCCTGCCGTCGATACCAGGATCAGGCCGTCGATGTCGTCCATTTGCCGGGCAGCCGACAACGCCACCCATCCGCCCTCGCTATGCCCCAACAGCCACACGCGGGAAGCTCCCGTCCGCGCGCGAATGGCGGCGAGCCACGAACGGACGTCGGCCGCGTACTCGTCGATCGTGACGTCATCGGCATCCGGTATCGCCGACGCGCTGCCGTACAGGCCGCGCTTGTCGATTCGAACCGACGCGATTCCTTCATCGCGCAATCCTTCCGCGAGCAATCGGTAGGTCGACGGCTGAATCCCGTTCGGCGCGTTACCGTTCCTGTCGGTCGGGCCCGAGCCCGGCACGATCAGCACCACCGGGGCATCGCCGGAACCCGGGGACAACAGCGTGCCTTTCAACGGGCCGGCCGGGCCCCGCGCTTCGATTTCCGTCTGCATGGCTTGTAAAGGATCTCTCGAATGAAGGGCGCAAGCCATGGTGATGCTTGCGAACATCGCCGTCGCCATCGGCCCCGGCCGCGCATGAAGCCCTCGACGTCTGCCGGGGATGGCCACGACGTCCTGGCAACACGGCGATCAATTGCCAACGACGGAAGCAGCTCGTTCAAGCCGTCGTGCCTGACCGACGCCTGTCCGATGCAATTGACCGAGGCCGCCCCGTTCTTACTCGTCAGTCACCCGTGAACCGGCGCGGCTGATACGTATTCCCGTTCCAGGTAAAGCGCGCGGACTTGCCCGCCCCAGCCTTTCCCTTGGGGCGCACAAGGAGGTCGTAGTGCCCGTTCGTCATGTGAGGACTGAACGAAAGCACGTAATGCGTCTCCGTCGTATTTTCCGCATCACAGGAATCCTGCTGGGCATCGCCCGGCTTCCCGCGTTTTCCGTCGTTCTTCTCCTCACATTCCGCCGCCCCGTCCTTGTCATAGGTCGACCAGTCGGTAAGCGCGGAGAAGACGGGCGTCACGCGACCATCGCGATAACGGTACAGGTTCAGTATCCCGGTCGAATCGCTATGTGCGGTCGACGTGTAGTTGTTGCCAAAGAGCACGCCGAAGGCGGTTTCCTGCGCGCTGATGCGGTAGGGAATGACGTCCATGGCCAGGAATGGACTCCATAACATCGGTGACGTATCGACGCGCTCGCTCCGATCGCTCGCGAGCAGGCGGAACCCTTGCCCGTCGCGGGTCAGCACACCTGTCCACAACTCCGCGTCGACGGTCTCGGTCGGGCGCTGGACCAATGCGGCCACGACCCAAAGCGGCCCGGAAGCCGATGGACCATGCGTCCATGGTGACAGCGCGACACCCTTGACACTGTCTGCCGGGGCCGGGTCCGTGCCCATCAGGGTACGCAACGCAGCTTGTTGCTGCTCGTCGTCGGTCACGTTGCTCGACGCAAACGCGCAGTGCGCAACCAGCGCCAGGACGAGCGTCAGCACCGTCTGGATGGAAAAGCCGAGTCTCCTGCTTCGTCGGGCGCGTGAGTATCGCCGCCCAAAGAATGAAGCATCTCCGCGCGCTTCCTGCATGCCGATCACCATTGCCCGTTTCTCCTCGTAGATACTGTTTCCAGCCAGTTGCAAGCAAGTTTCGTCGCGTCAACGTCTCTGCGCCTGACTCGACGGGCTTCGACCATTCGAGCCGATGGCGGAGACGTCGAACCGCATCGCAGCGATCGGCGCGAGATCGCGCCGCGCGTCGACCAGCGTCGCCGTGCAGCGTTTTCCGCTTTCTGAAGTTGCCCCGATCGACGCCGACGCCGTGCCGCCGCAGCGATTCAACTCATGGCGCCTTGGCCAAAGCCAGAACGGCCATCACCGCATCGTCCTCGATTCCCTTGATATCCGACGGGAACCGGTTTCTTTGCGGTATCAACACGATGAGCCCCTCGATCTGCGCGGTAACCAGCGCGGCTCGCCTCGCGAGCGCGGCGTGTGACAGCGCCGGGTTCACGGCCTCGATGAATCCGGCGATCACGCGCCGTTGAAACCCGTATCCCTCTTCGAGCATTTTCCGCGCAAACTCCTGAGTCTGTGCCAGTGCCCAGAAGTTCACGAACAGGCTTTGCGTCCGGGGCTGCTTGCCGTCCTCGAGCAACAGCCTGACCACTTTCTCCAGGCGGCCCTCGGCGGTCAGCGACGTGTCCGCGCTGACACTGTCGTACGTATTGGCGTAGGCCTCCATCGTCGCGGAAAGGATGGCCTCGAAGATGTCTTCGCGAGTGGGGAAGTAATGTTGCAGGTTCGACAGCGCCAGGCCCGCCTTCGCCGCGACCTTCCGCATGGTCAGCCCACCATAGCCTTCGACGACGAAGATCTCGATCGCGCTGATCATGATTTTATTCACCGTGTTCTTGCCGCGTTCGGTCAACACGCGTTCGTTATCGAGAGCCGCCCTCTTCAAGAAATCCTCCTGCTGCCCCATGAGCGAATGCCCGGCCGCATACCAACCGCACCGCCCCCGCTCGATACACCGGGAGCGGATATTTAGGTTGGTCGACCTGATTTTGTAACGCATCGATACCCGACGCCGGATCGCGCCGATCGACTCGAATTTGCCGCCGGCTTCCCGGGTGCCCGCTCTGCGGCGGGGGCCGAAACGCCGAACCTGACGGCGACATTCTACGCAGGTTTGGGAATCCGGGCAGACGAGAGGGTATCCATCGGCAAGCGGGCCTGTTCCCTGTCCGATGTCCGTATACAAGCGGAATCATTGCTCATCTTCCACTTGTCTAGCCTCTCCTGCAAAACAGCCCACTGTGGCAACGAGCGCGCTTCCTCACGTAGTTCGAGAAACTGCCGATCCACGCCCCCGGCCTCACAGCGCTGAACCGGATGGCGGCAGCCGCGATCCGCCATCCGCTTCGCGCGTTCATCGCCGATGTTGCACAAATAGGTCATGTGACATATTATCGTCTGCCCGCACCGGCGACGGCATACGTCGCAGATTGCCCGGCATCGCTTAAAACGGGCTTCGGAGAATCGCTTCCTCTCGGGAAGCCGCACGGACGTTTTCGCGTGCGGGACTGCTGGCGTGTTCAGCGATTGAGTACGTAACCCCTTTTGTCCCGGCCGTCGATGTCAGCCGGCCCTTGATTATCAGGATTACTGCATGCTTTCCAGAAGCGATCGACATGCCTGCATGGCCGGGAACCGATTTTCCCTGCCGGGCTCCGGCCATACACAAGCGGAAAATTTCGATGCCGACTGACGCCTTTATCGCCGGATTTCGTCACGAGATCCAGAACCGCGCGTTCGCCCTGCGTGCCATTGGAAGACTGGCGGGGCGCCTCGACGGCGATCCCCGCCAGCGTCTTTGGGCAGCCTATCTGAAGCTGGAAGCGTTCAATGCGCCGATTTACCGCGCTGTGGCGACCCGCTGGGGGATGGATGCTTCGCCCACGCTGGCGACTCGGCTGAAGGCATGGGTAGTGAGTTCAGTCCCGACGTGTCTGCTGAAGCCCTTCCTGAAGTACGTGTACGCGGAGACTATCGCCTACTGCGAAGCGTTGCGCCGCCTTCGAGACATCGGCCCCTCCAACGCGCGCGACTTTCTCGACTACATGGTCGATCAGGAGGAGTTCCAGATCGACATGATGAGGCGCTCGTTGAATGGTGACGATGCCGTGCTGGCAAGCCACATCGATACGTTCATTCAGCAGCACAAGAGAATAGCTACGGATTCCACAATCAATAGCCGGCGTCAGCAGGCGTGAGCCTCTGTCACCCGTGAAATCGGCCGCTTCGCCCTCGCAGTCATTCATCGGGCAGCGGCCGGATCTCCCCACATGCGAGCATCGCGATGGCAGTCGATCAAACACCCCTGCTTCAGGCCAGGTCATTCTGGCAGCAAGCCTACGGAGAATATTCGCCCAATCCAGCGCTGATCGGGGATCTCAAGGTCGATGTCGCCATCATCGGCGGCGGCTTCACCGGGCTGAACACCGCGTTTCAATTCAAGCGGGACAATCCCAACGCTCGAGTCGTCGTGCTGGAGGCCGCCATCGTGGGATTCGGTGCCAGCGGTCGCAACGCCGGGTTCAGCACGAAGATGTTCGGTCTGGAGCCGGAACTGGTCCTGCTACGCTGGGGCAAGCAAAAGATGATCGATGCTCATCGCTACCTGCAGCTCGCCGTCGCGCATACCCGGCAGCTCATCGACGAACACGGTTTTCAGTCCGACTACTGCCATGGCGGCCTGGTTCGCGCGAGCTACACGAAACAGCAACTGGGCCGCATGCAGAAGACGTTCGAATTGTTCCAGAAGCTGGGCATCGACACGGACATGACGTGGCGCAGCGCGCACCAGTTCCGGCAGGACTTCCATTCGGAACGTTTCGCGGGCGGCATCTACGAGTCGGACACCGGATACCTCAACCCCTGCAAGCAGGTCCGGTCGCTGAAGGCGCTGGCGATGTCGAGCGGGGTCTCGATCCACGAGCTGACACCCGTCACGAATCTGGAAAGAACACCGCGGTCGGTACGCATCGCGACGCCGCACGGCCGGATCGAGGCAGACAGGATCGTCGTCGCGACGAATGCCTATTCTCGCGACGTTCCCGGGCCGCCGAACCTGAAAGCGCGTCAATATCCGCTCTGGACGTATCAGGTCGTCACCGAACCCTTGAGCGCGGCTCAATGGGACAGCATCGGCTGGAAGGAGCGGCAGTCCTTCGGGGACAACCGGCAGATGCTGCACTATTTCAGGCCGACGGCCGATGGCCGCATTCTCATGGGAGGCGGCGACGCGATCAGCTACCGGACGGACGCGATGGAAGAGGTTCTCGCGCCCGCCGCCTGGCGGCATTGCGAGGCACACCTGAAATGGATCTACCCGCAGCTGCGGAATACGCGCATCGACTATCGATGGGGCGGCCCGGTTTCCGTGACGATGGACATGGTTCCGGAGATCGGTTTCATCGACGACGAACGCATCATCTACTCGGGTGGATGTTTCGGTCACGGCGTCGCCCTGACGCACCTCAACGGCCGGACGATCGCGGACATGCTGAGCGGGAAGCAAACGGCCTTGACGGACTTCTGGATCGTGAACCGCAAATCGATGTCGATGAAGAGCGACACGCTGTCGTTCCTGTTCGGCAGGGCGGCCCGTCAAGCGCTGAAGACCTGGGACCGATGGGAGGAGCGAGGATTGACGAAGTAACGGCGGAGGATCCGCGCGTTCCCGCCCTGGCCGGCGGCATGACGCTGGCGCCGGCCCCCCGTCGCGATTCCCCTCGCCCGAAATCCTCATTCTTCAACGGGCCGCGCGCCGGCAATTCCCCGGCGCTCATCAACATTGCGCAACGCAACTGTTTGTCGATCCCCTTTCCACCCGCCGCGCCCTCCACGCCCCACTCGCGCGGACCTTTGTCACGCCCATGACAAAACGTCTATAATTGGACAATCCATCGACTGGCTCGCTGCAGCATTCGCCCTGGCGCGCCTCGATTCCTCGGCCCTGCCTGCCCGGAACGACATGAGCGACTACCCCGTTTTCGACACGCTTTGCGATCTGCTGAACACGTCCGGCGCACGATTCCGCGTGCTGGAACATCCGGCCGAGGGAAAATCCGACGCGATCGCCGCACTGCGCGGCACACGCCCCGAACAGGGCGCGAAGGCGATGCTGTGCACGTTCAAGGACGGCGGCGACGCCACCGCCCTCGCGGTGATTCCCGGCCACCTGAAGATCGATTTCCGCAAGGTCGCCGATGCGGTCGGCCGTCGCAAGGCGACACTCGCATCGCCCGATCTCGCGGCCGCCGTCACGCGCTGCGTGATGGGCGCCGTGCCGCCGTTCGTGTTCGACGCCGGCGTGACGCTCGTCGTCGATCCCGCTCTGGTCGAACAGAACACCGAGATTGCATTCAACGCGGGCCGCCTCGACCGCTCCGTCGTACTCGACTCGGCCGACTACGTGCGGATCGCGCAGCCGCTGCTCGCCGACATCACGCGGCCGCAAGCGGCGGACGGCGAGTAACCCGCCCGCCGCCGGTCGCCCATCTCCCGACGCCGTCGCATCGATCCGAACCCCGAACGCGAAACCACCATGACTACCACCCGGAACAAGGCGCCGTCCGAGCAGGCATCGCTGATCGAACAGGTGCAGCGCATTGCCGAAGGGCTCGGCGCGATGTTCGCGCCGTTCACCGAGGTCGTGGTTCACGACCTGCGCACGCCGAAGCACGCGATTCTCGCGATCCACAACAACCTGTCGGGACGCGCAGTCGGCGATCCCGCGACCGAGCTCGGCCTCGCCCGCATCGCGGATGACGATTTCCCGCAAGTGCTCGCGAACTACCCGAACCGCTTCGCCGACGGCCGCACCGCGAAAAGCACGTCGATCGGCATCAAGGATTCGACCGGCCGCTACGTGGCCGCGCTGTGCCTGAACGCCGACACCACGCTGTTCCGCGGCTTCCAGGGCATGCTGAACCAGTTCTGCAGCACGGACGGCGAAGCCGTCGCCGAAACGCTCGACCCGGCCGGCGCGGACGCGATCCGGCAACGCATCGACGCATTCGCGATGCGCCTCGCGACGACGCCGCGCGAACTGAAGACCGACCAGCGCCGCGAGCTGATGCAGGCGCTGAAGGCCGACGGTTTTCTCGAAGTGCGCCGCGCGATGGAAATCGTGTCGCAGCATCTCGGCGTCTCGCGCGCGACCGTCTACAACGATGCGAAATGATTCCGGATTCCGGCGCGCCGTGCGCGCGGCGTCCCTGTTGACTGACCTTTCCGACCCCAAACGACCATGAACGCTCCGACTCTCCCCACGTACGACGACGTTGCCGCCGCCGCGGCCCGGCTCGAAGGCCATGCGCACCGCACGCCGGTGATGACGTCGCGGACGATCGACGAAGCGCTCGGCGCGCAGGTGTTCTTCAAGTGCGAGAACCTGCAGCGCATGGGCGCGTTCAAGTTCCGCGGCGCGTTCAACGCGCTGTCGCGCTTCGACGCGGAGCAGCGCCGCAACGGCGTCGTCGCGTTCTCGTCCGGCAACCATGCGCAGGCGATCGCGCTGTCGGCGCGCATCCTCGGCATTCCCGCGACGATCGTGATGCCGCAGGACGCGCCGGCCGCGAAGATCGCCGCGACGCGCGGCTACGGCGGCAAGGTCGTGACCTACGACCGCTACACCGAGGATCGCGAGCAGATCGGGCGCGATCTCGCGGCGCGGCACGGGCTCACGCTGATCCCGCCCTACGACCACCCGGACGTGATCGCGGGCCAGGGCACGGCGGCCAAGGAACTGTTCGACGAAGTCGGCCCGCTCGACGCGGTATTCACGCCGCTCGGCGGCGGCGGGTTGCTGTCGGGTACCGCGCTCGCCACGCGCGCGCTGTCGCCGCACGCAACGCTGTACGGCGTCGAGCCGGAAGCCGGCAACGACGGCCAGCAATCGTTCCGCTCCGGCGCGATCGTGCATATCGACACGCCGCGCACGATCGCCGACGGTGCGCAGACGCAGCACCTCGGCAACCTGACGTTCCCGATCATCCGCCGCGACGTCGACGACATCCTCACCGCGACCGACGCGGAACTGGTCGACTGCATGTGTTTCTTCGCCACGCGTATGAAGATTGTGGTCGAGCCGACCGGCTGCCTGTCGTTCGCCGCCGTGCGACGGATGAAGGACGCGCTGCAGGGCAAGCGCGTCGGCGTGGTGATCAGCGGCGGCAACGTCGATCTCGAGAACTTCTGCACGCTGGTGTCGGCGTCGGCCTGACCATCGCGGCGCGCATGACCATTCCGTGATCCGCGCCGCATCCCGCCGCATCGCTCCTTCACGCCGCGTTAAGTTTCGCGCCCTAGACTGATTACGTTGTCCCGCAGTCAGTCGCGCAATCCGTCGCGCAGTCAGTCGTGAAGGAGCCACCATGAAAACGCACGCGATCGTCGCCGCCGCCCTGACGGCCGCTTCCCTTTCGGCGTTCGCTCAACCGGGCGTCACGTCATCCGGTTTTCCCGCCACGTCGCCGCACGACGCCGTCGCGCAAGCGACGCACCGCTCGCCCGCCGCGTTGCCACACGCCGGCTTCATGCTCGCGAAGATCGATCAGAACAATACGCCCCCCGATCGCGGCGGCGACCCGAGCGGCCGCACGCATTCCGGCATGCACATGTGACGGCCCGCGCCGGGCGCCGCTGCCGCCCGGCCCTCAGAACGACGGCAACGACGGATCGCGCGCGGCCAGAATGTCGTCGGTGCGCCGCTGCAGCGCGCAGTCGATCGTCTCCGGTTGCGGAATCAGCCAGTAGCGCCCCGCACGGATGCCGTCGAACACCCGCTCGGCGAACGCGTCGGGCGTGAGCCCGTGCGCGTTCAGCATCGAGCGCATCGTGTCGACGAAGCCGCGCACTTCGGGCCGGTCGTGCACCGCGCCGAACGGGTCGTTGAAGATGCCCGATTGCACGGGGCCAGGCGCAAGCAACGACACGCCGACCGGCGCACCGAGCATCTTCAGTTCTCCGTACAGCGATTCGGTCAGCGCGACCACCGCGAATTTCGTCGCCGAATAAGGCGACATCAGCGGGCTCGGCAGGAACCCGCCCACCGACGCGGTATTCACGATGCGCGCCGGCACGTTGCGTTCGAGCATCCGCGGCACGAAGCTGCGGATCCCGTTCAGCACGCCGTGCACGTTGATCGCGAAGCTGCGCTCGAAGCGCTCCGGCGTGATTTCCCAGCTGAAGCCGGTCGCCATCACGCCCGCATTGTTGAACAGCAGGTCGACGCCGCCGAAGCGCTGCCACGCGGCTTCCGCCAGCGCATCGACGGCTTCCGGCCGGCTGACGTCGGTCGGCACGCACAGCACGTCGGTGTCGAGCGTCGCGGCGAATGCGTCGAGCTTCGCCGGGTCGAGATCGGCCAGCACGACGCGCATGCCGAGCCCCGCAGCATGGCGTGCAAGCCCGCTGCCGATGCCGCTGGCCGCGCCGGTGATCACGGCGGTGCCGCCGTCGAAGCGAATCGGGTTCGTCATGTCGATCAGAGTCCTGTGGGGTCGATGTGGGGATGCGCATACGTGGGAATCACCGGCGGCGGCAGCACCGTGCGGCCGTCGAGCGAATGCACCGCGAGCTGCTGCGCGAGCGGGAAATGCAGGCTGTGCGTGACGAGGCCGGTGCGTTCGCGCGCCGGCAGGCTGCACAGCGCGAGCGCGGTTTCCGCGAGATACGCGACATCCTCGGTCGGATAGCCTTCGGGGATGTAGCGTGCGGCGCCCGGCGTGCGGATCGCCGTGCTCGGCGCGACGAGATTCACCGCGATGCCGTCGGCTTCGAGTTCGGCCGCGAGCCCCTGCGTGAAGCGCGACAGCGCCGCCTTCGCCGCCGCGTAGACGGTCGCACCGCCCGCACGCGAGAAATCGTCGAACGGGCGCAGCGGCGGCAGCGCCGTCACCGAGCCGACGTTCACGATCCAGCCGGCGCCGCGCGCACGCATCAGCGGGATCGCGGCCTGCGCCAGCGCGAACGGAATCCGCAGATAGTGTTCGATCGTCGTGTCGAACATCGTCATCGGCATCGCGTCGACGCACGCATAGTCCGCCACGCCCGCGTTGTTGACGAGGATGTCGAGGCCGCCGGCCGCCTGCGCGGCGCGCCCGACGAGCGCGTCGCGCTCGGCCACGTTCGACAGGTCGGCCGCGAGCGCGATCGCGCGACCGCCCGCCTGCTCGATCAGCGCGACCGTTTCGGCGAGCGTGCCGGCGGTCGTGGCCGATTGCGCGAGGCTGCGCGCCGTCACGACGACGGTCGCGCCTTCGGATGCCAGGCGCTGTGCGATCGCACGGCCAATGCCGCGGCTTGCGCCGGTCACGAGCGCGCACTTGCCGGCCAGTACGCCGGTTCGGGTATCGGTCATCGTTGTCTCCTGTGATGGGC